>NZ_JBVAYN010000005.1:0-112725 GCF_055420065.1 Massilimicrobiota sp. mt181 | reverse complement strand
TTTATCCCTTTTTTTTATTTCACTATTCCCTTATTTTGTAGTAAAATGTATATAGGAAATTGGCTACTTATAGAAGGGAGGAGTTTTTAAAATGATGCAAGGTAAAAGAAAATATCTTTTAAATATAGCCATTATTTTGCTGATAGGTGGCTTAGTCATTTATCTTTCTATAGGCAATCAGCTTGATCTGGTTATCGATGCTTTTCGTCATGCGAATATTTTGTGGATTGTTGTGATGGCTTTTGTGATGTTATTGTATTATATCTTTGATGCCTTTTCATTGCTTTATTTTGGAAGAGTTTATAAGAAAGATTATACCTATAAGCAATCTTTTGTGAATTCTATTAGTGGAATCTTTTTTAATGGTATTACCCCCTTTGCAAGTGGTGGACAATTTGCTCAGGTTTATATTTTTAATAAGCAGGGTATTGCTCCTACCTATTCAGCAAGCATTCTTTTAATGTGTTTTATCTGTTATCAAAGTATATTAGTCATTTATACTGGAGTTGTTCTTATTTTTAAATATCAGTATTTTTTGGATCAGCCCGCTGTTTTTAGCTTGGTAATGCTTGGATTTTTGATTAACTTTGTTGTTATTTTGGCACTTTTCGGTGGAGCAAAATCAAAATTCTTACATCATTTTTTAACACATAGTGTATTAAAGATTTTAAATAAACTACATCTTGTGAAAGATTATGAATCAACATGTTTTAAGGTAGATACTTATTTATCTGATTTTCGTGATCAGTTAAAGTTTCTTCAAAATAATAAACCTGTATTAATCCGTTCAAGTGTTTGCAATATTTTAAAATTAACTATTCTTTATAGTATGCCTTTCTTTAGTGCAAAAGCATTAAATCTTAATGTCAATATAGGAGATTTTTTCAACTTTATAGGTCTTTGTTCTTGTATTTATTTAATTAATGCTTTTTTACCAATTCCAGGATCTAGTGGCGGGAGTGAAGGTGTTTACCTTTTAATTTTTAGTTTTCTGGGCTCTGTTGGTGTTTCTTCATCGATGTTTTTATGGCGTTTTATGTCTTATTATATGGGATTGATTATTGGAGCACTGGTTTTTTCTTTGGATAAAGAAATAAATCGTAGTAGATTGGAGTAATGATATGAATATAGCTTTGTTTAGTGATACTTATTTACCAGACATTAATGGTGTAGCTACTTCTACACATATTCTTAAAAAAGAACTAAAAAAACATGGTCATCATGTTTTGGTTGTGACAACAATATTGCCACATGATAGTGATTATATTGATGAGGACAATGATATTTTACGATTACCAGGTATTGATTTAAAAAAATTATATGGTTATCGTGCTTCTAATATTTATTCATTTAAAGGAATGAAAGAATTGAAGGAATTTCAGCCAGATATTATTCATGTTCAGACAGAATTTGGAATAGGAATATTTGGAAAAATTGCAGGTGAGATTCTTAATGTGCCTGTCTGTTATACCTATCATACAATGTGGGCGGATTATTCTCATTATATTGCCCCTGGGAATATCAAAGCTGTTGATCAGGCTGCAAAAAAGGTTATTGAGAAGATTTCAAAGATTTATGGAAATAGCTGTTCAGAACTTATTGTTCCATCTCAAAAAACTGCTGATGCTTTAATCAGTTATGGAATTTCTAATTCAATCCATGTGATTCCTACAGGATTAGAATTAGATGATTTTTCAATAGAAAATAAGAAACAGCAACAAATTAATAAGATTATACAAGAATATCAGTTACAGGATAAGTTTGTAGTTATTTTCTTAGGAAGAATAGCACCAGAAAAAAGTATTGATATCTTGATTGATGCGATGGAAGATATTGTGAAAGTCAAAGACAATATATGTCTGATGGTTGTTGGTGGAGGGCCACAATTAGATGAATTAAAGGATATTGTGGAAAAGAAAAATCTCCAACAATACATTTATTTTACTGGACCTAAAGAAAGTCAATATGTACCATCATTCTATCATGCATCAGATTTGTTTGTTTCTGCATCAGTAACGGAAACACAGGGATTAACTTTTATTGAGGCTATGGCAAGTGGTATTCCTGTTTTAGCAAGATATGATAAAAATCTTGATGGAGTCATTTGTGATGGCAGAAATGGTTATTTTTTCAAGGATAAAGATGATTTGGTTCAAAAGATTATAGATCTTTCTCAAAGTGATTTAAGTCAATTGTCTGCTGCAGCTATTGAAGATGCTCAACAATATAGCAGTGAAAATTTTTATCAAAAGATTCTACAGACTTATGAACAGGCTTTATCTAAACATCATTACTGTTATAAGGTTGTTTCGATAATCCCAGAAAATGATCATCAATATACTGTTGCTTTTCAATTTGATCATCATCAGATTTTAATGACATTATCTGGTCAGGTCATTGATAGATATGGTTTGTTTGTAGGACAGGTTGTTGATAGAGAAGAATTGGATGCATTAAAGGATCAGGAACAAGTATCAAAAGCTTATAAGCTGGCATTAAAGTATCTGACTTACAAAGACTATACGTATGCAAAAATGCAAAAGAAACTCAATGATAAGGGAGATTTTGATGATATCCAAATTGAAATGACGATGGATTTATTAATGCAAAAGAATCTGATTGATGATGCAGAATATACAAAAAATTATTTTCAAAAGGCAACACGATTGGGTTTAGGAATGAATAAGATTATTTATCATTTAAAAAATGAAGGTGTTTCTCCTTTTGTGATTGATGAATTTTTAGAAAAGTACTCTCAGGATGTAGAATATGATAAAGCTGTTGAAATTGTACAGAAACTTTATCGTGAAAATACAACGAGACCTCAGTATGCTCTGATTCAAAATATTAGAAATAAATTGTTTAATAAAGGATTTTCTCAAGATGTTGTAGAAAAAGCTATTGAAAATTTTGATTTTTCAATGCCTAAAGAACATACCATGAATTTATTAACAAAAGAATACAATCGTGTTTATAATCGTTATAAAAATAGATATAGTTCCAATGTACTTAAAAGCAAAATTATTACTTTTTTAGTACAAAAAGGATATGAATATGATGATGTTATAGAAATTATTCAACAATTATGGGAGGAGACAGATGATTAAAATCAAAGATATGAAATGTGGTGATGATAATGTGGAATTTACTGCTATGATTTCACATATCACATTAGGTAAAACAAATGGTGCTCATAAAACAAATTATTTAAGTATTGTTTTTCAGGATGAGACAGGAAAAATAGACGCTAAATTATGGAATGCGAGTCAGGAACATATTGACACTTTGAAAAATGGTGCTGTTGTGCGAGGAAAAGGGGATATCATTAAATATAGTGATGATCGTCAGATGAAAATTATTTCTATTGATGATGTCTCTTATCAACGTTCACAGCAAGTGCAATTTTTAGCAAAAGCACCGATTGATCAAGAGAGAATGCAAGAAGAAATCAAGCAATATATTCAACGTATTTCCAATACAAAATTATATGTATTAACAAAACACCTTTATGAAAAGCATATGGAAAAATTTATGGTTTATCCAGCAGCAAGTAAAAATCATCATGAGTTTGTATCAGGATTGGCTTTTCATACTTTATCTATGTTAAAAGTGGCAGATCAGCTGATGAATGTCTATACTGAATTAAATGCTGATTTATTATATGCAGGTATTTTACTTCATGATTTAGGTAAAACAGTGGAATTGAGTGGTCCAGTTGTACCGACTTATACATTTGAAGGACAAATGTTAGGACATATTTCTATTGCGCAATCGATGGTTTATGCAGCCGCTCAGGAATTGAACATCGAAGGAGAAGAAGTCACATTATTGCAGCATATGATTTTATCTCATCATGGAAAGAATGAATATGGTTCACCAGTACTTCCTCAAATCAGAGAAGCAGAAATGTTACATTTGATTGATAATATGGATGCCAGAATGAATATGTTTAATAAAGCTTTAGAGACAATTGAGCCAGGAGAAACATCAAAACGTGTTTTCTCACTGGAAAATCGTACTGTCTATAAACCGAAAATGTATGATTAAAAAAAGAAGAAGCTAAGTGTTATAGCTTCTTTTTTGTTGTTTTTTTATTATAAATACCTAGATAAAAATCTTTCCACATCTCTTTGACATGTTCTTTAGAATAATACTGACTGATTTCATAAGAATATTGTTGATATTGCTGGTAGAAAGAAGAATCATCTTTTAATTTAAGAATATTTTTTGCAAAGTTATTGTTATTATCTGCTGTAAGATATTTTTTGAATAAGATATCTTCATATAGCTCTAAATTTCGTAATAGTAAGGGTTTTTGACTATTAATAGCTTCTAATATGGACATAGGGAAAAGTTCGTTATATGAAGGCATAAAAAGAATATCAGCCATGTTATAAATATCATTCATGGCTTCACGAGGAACAATACCTATGAAACGAACATTTTCTGGAGGGTTTTCATAGATTTCTTTTAATTCTTCATAACCATCAGTGATCTTCCCAAATGAAAATCCACCAGCCCATACGAATGTGATATCTGGAAGACTTTTGGCAACTTCTACAAAATCTTTAACGCCTTTTCTTGTTTGAACTTGACCAACACCTAGCACAACAAAATCATCTTGTTTGATCTGATAGTGTTTTTTCGTTTTGATAATTTGATCTTGAGATTGTTTAAAGAAAGTGTCTTTAGATACAAAATTAGGAATATATCTGATTTTCTCTTGAGGTATTCCAATTTTAACCAGATCTTTAATAAAGATAGGATTGACAACAATAAGATAGTCAGCTGTATTATAAAAATGTGTGATATACTTTTTAAAAACAACTAAAGCTGAATGAGGTAGTTGGATGCTACCATCTAATGTATCTGGTAAAAAATGAACATAGGCAACATTGATGCCTTTATTTGTTTTCATTTTGATAAGATATTGAGGTAAGATAGTATGACAATGAATGATATCTGCAGGTTTAGAATCATTGATAACAACATCAAAGTATTCATTGAGTTCATCTCTGACAAGAGCTACTTGTTCAAGATAAGCACTCCCCACACCTTGACCATCAACTTTATCAGCATTGGATAACATGTTAATTCTTATTTTATGCATAATCTTCTCCTTTAATATTTTGTTTTGAAAACAGAAGTGTAAAACAAGAGTATGATAACTCTTGTTTTATTCTGATTTCATTATTTTTTGATAAATACCATCTAAGTCAACTTCCTGACTACGATCATGATATGTAGCCTGGAATCCATCATCAGATTGATATCTCGGAATAATATGAATATGAAAATGAGGAACAGTTTGACCAGCAACTTCATTCATATTCGTTATCATATTGAAACCTTTCGCATGTAAATTTTCTTGAATTTGTAAAGCAACTTTTTGAACAACTTCCATCATATGAGATAATGTTTGATGGTCAACTTCTAAAATATTTGAAAAATGTTGTTTAGGAACCACTAATGTATGACCATCTGTTGTTTGACTTAAATCTAAAAAAGCCATACATAAATCATCTTCATAAACAATTTTTCCAGGAATCTCATGATGAGCAATTTTACAGAAAATACAATTATCCATTGATATACCTCCTATTTCTATTATTTTACAATAAAAAAGGAATAAGGGAAAGCCTTATTCCAAATAATTATCAGAAATATCTTTGATTTCTGATTCTAACAAATCATCATATACAGCGAAATGATATTTCTTGAGGTAAGCTCCTTCAGCTTCTTCTTGTACTTCGCCATCACTTTCTAATGCTGAAATGATATTGTCTGTATTTTTATGAGCAGTATCATAAAGATAGATGACAGCATAATTATCATCGCTTAATTTAATGGCTTGACTATAAACACCATCTTTTGTCACTTGATTTAAATCGGATAACTTATCTTTAAGATTATCATCTAAAGAAGAATTTTTTGTGACAACACCAGCATCTTCAGCATCACTGCCATAATCTTCCATCTGTTTATCAAAAGCTTCTTCATCAGTTGATGCTTCAATGATTTTTAAAGCTTCGGATTCTTTTTCAACAACAATTTTCTTCATTGTACAAACTTCATAATCTTCCATCAATGTATCCAGATTTTCAGTGATATATTTCTGACGTAATAATTCCTGTTTCACTTCAGGAATCAAAGCATTGTTAATATAGTCATCTTTTGATTCATAACCAAGATTAATAGCATATTGTTCTAAATCTCCATCAGCATATTCAGCGTATTGATCTTCTCTTTCTTGAACAAGTTCATCTATCTTATCTTGATCAGTAATTTCTTTATCAGCAATAGAAGTCAATAATGATGAAACAATTTCCTGTGCACCATAGTTTTGTAAGAGATATTCAAAATAGTCTTTATTTGTAATATTGATTTCACTACCACTAATTAAAGATTGATCACTGTCAGAAACTTTCACACTATAAGTAGAAGAAGAACATCCATATAATAATCCACCACATAACAGCAATAAGACAAGTTTTTTCATTATGAGTTCTCCTTTCTTAAATCATTACGAATATCTAGATTTTCATCTACAATATTTTGAATTGTTTCTTTGATTGTATCATCGTTATATTGAAGTTCATAAGTGTTAAATGCCAAATAAACCATATAGTCATCATATGTTAATAATGGAGAATCCACATCAACATTTTCCAGTTCCTTTTTAATTGTTTCTTTATCAGTATTTGTACATTTTAAGAAGTAGCATCCATCAGTTCCTTGAATAGCTTCACTGACTTCTCCGTTTTTTAAAGCAAGTGCTGCTGTTTGGACTTCACTTCCGTAAGTACTTGATAAATCAGTTTGGGAATCAACAATTCCTAAACTTCCTTTAGCGCTTTTGGTATTATCATCATCTGAATAATCATATGCGATATCATCAAAGCTTTTATTTGTATCTAATAAGGATTGAACTTCTTCAAGTTTTTCATTTTCTTCATCAGTTGGGTTTTCTGGATCACTCATAGAGACTTTAATGATGCTGATCATACGAGGAGAAGTCTGCGTATAATAATCATCAAAGACTTCATCGAAATGATCTTTGATATATGTTTTTAAGAATTCAGCATATTGTAAAGATTGAATTAAAGAATCTCGATAAGCTTCAATATTTTCCATACCAGATTGCTCTAAAGCACTTTGTAATTCTTCTTCAGCACTATCACCATATTGTGATTCATAATTGGCCTGAATATTTTCAACTAATTCATCAGCATTTTCTTTCATATCATCTGTTGCTGGGAAATTGGCTCTAATTAATTGATCGAGCACATACGAAAATAAAGCTTGTTTTCCTTGTGTGGATTCAGATAAATCCTGATATAAATCATCAGCAAGAAGATTAACGTCATCGATAGATGCCACAACGTCTTTGCCATCCTGCTGAACAGTTTGACGACTACAACCACTTAATAATAAAATGCTTGCCAGCGCAAAGCCTATAAGCTTTTTTTGTTTCATAAGAACCTCCTTGATATAAACAATAATATTATACACAATCTTTTGATTTTTTCAACTTCTGTGGGCAATAACACAAAATTTACAATTATTTTACCATAATATATAGTGTGCATAGGAGGAAATGAAATGGCAAAAGAGCAGAAAACATTCAACGATGAGAAAATATTGGTATTATTTATTTTATTATTCATATTTGGCTTTATATTTTATAGGAAAGGGGAATGGATATGTTAGCACATCAGGGGTCTTTTACACTTATTTTAGTCTTGTTTATTTTACTGGTTATTATCTGTGGTATTTGTTAGTGTAAAAGAAGGCAGCTTTTTGGCTGTCTCTTTTGTTTTGAGAAAGTATTTGAAAAAAACGGATATAATAAATTTAATTATCGTATTACTTGACTGAACAGTCATTTTACGTAAAATATACTTTCGAAAGGGGCGATTTTATGTCGACTTTAAAAATAGAAAATTTGCATGTCGAAGTAGGAGATAAAGAAATCCTGAAAGGACTTAATTTAGAAGTGAAAACGGGTGAAGTCCATGCGATTATGGGACCTAATGGAAATGGAAAGTCAACACTGCTTTCTACGATTATGGGACACCCTAAATATATTGTGACTCAAGGAAGCATTACTCTTGATGATCAGGATGTTCTCGCAATGAGTGTTGATGAACGTGCCAGAGCTGGATTGTTTTTAGGAATGCAGTATCCTCAAGAAATTCCAGGAATTACAAACTCTGATTTTTTAAGAGCAGCTATTAATGCTAAAAGAGATGAACCCATATCTTTATTTAAATTTATTAGAATGTTGGATAAAAACATTGAAGAATTAGGAATGGATGAAAATCTAGCTCATCGTTATTTAAATGAAGGGTTTTCTGGTGGAGAAAAGAAACGTAATGAAATCTTACAAATGAAGCTCTTACAGCCACGTTTTGCATTATTAGATGAAATTGATTCTGGTTTGGATGTTGATGCATTAAGAGTTGTTGCGGAAGCTATTAATTCAATGCGTAGTGATGATTTTGGATGCATTATGGTTTCACATTATGAAAGAATGTTTGAACTGGTTAAACCAACGCATGTTCATGTCCTTGTTCAAGGTCAGATTGTGATGAGTGGTGGATATGAATTGGTTGAAAAGATTGATCAGGATGGATATGAATGGGTAAAAGAATTAGGTTATGAATGGGAACAAAATGAAAGACAGCCTATTATATTAGAAGCCTGTGGGAAAAAGGAAAGCTTAAAATGACGAAAGAACAGTTATTAAATCAAATAAAACCCATGATTGATTTGACAACAGATCATCAACCTTATTATATGATTCTTTCATCATCATTTCCTATGGAATCACATCTTCCACAGGATGTTTCTTATCAGGATCATGTTTTGAAGTTTCGCAATCAAAATCCAATGACTTTCTATATTATTTATGATGGAAAAGATGAATTATCATTGCATATACATTTTGAGGCTTATACTCAGGTTGATTTAATAGAAGTGAAAACATTGGATGTAAAAGCTTGCTTACATAAAACAATGACATTGGATGAAGGTGCACAAGTTCATGTCTTTAGTGAAAATCTTTCGCACTCTGCCAGCAGTCATGAAGATGTGTATCTTCAATCATATGCACAATGCCAGTATGGTTATTCTGAACTTTCTGATGATTCTTTTGAAGGTATCTATCATTTTTATTTAGATGGAGTGGAAGCACGTGCGCAAGTCAGAACAGCAATTCTTTCTAAAAACCAGGAAAATAAACATTATGAAATATTAATTCAACATAACCAGCCGATGACTTATGGTCAAATGGATAATTATGGTGTTGTGAAAGATAGTGGGAAGCTGGTTATTGATGGTATTGGAACGATTACCAAAGGGCAACATGGCTCAGCAGCTCATCAAACAAATAAGATTATGGTTTTTGATGAAGCATGTCATGCGTGTGCCAATCCCTATTTATATATAGATGATTATGATGTTCAGGCATCCCATGCTGCCGCAGTTGGAAAAATGGATGAAGAACATTTGTATTATTTACAAAGTCGTGGATTGACAAAGAAACAGGCTATGCAGTTGATTACTTATGGCTATTTAATGCCAGTTGTTGAAGTGATTGATAATGAAATGATTAAAAAACATTTTGAAAACTCCTTATCAAAGGTAGGTGCTTAAAATGTTAGATGTTGCTCAGATTAGAAAAGATTTTCCCATGTTAAATGGAAAAACAATGCAGGGGCATCCATTGGTTTATTTGGACAATGGAGCCACAACATTGAAACCTCAGGTTGTCATTGACAGTGTCTGTGACTATCTGACCAATTATTCAGGTAATGCGCATCGTGGAGACTATGATTTATCTCATGAAGTAGATGAACATTATGAAAAAAGTCGAGAAATTGTTCAAAAATTTATTCATGCCAAAAGAAAAGAAGAAATTGTTTTTACTTCAGGCACAACGGATTCATTGAATATGATTGCCTATGGTTATGGTTTGACGCATTTGCAGCAGGGCGATGAAATTCTGATTACGGTTGCTGAACATGCCTCTAATACTTTGCCATGGTTTGATGTGGCACGTCAATGTGGCGCTGTTGTCAACTATATAGAGTTAGATGAAACAGGTCGCCTGACTTTGGAAAATGTTCAAAAAGCGACAACAGATCAAACAAAGATTATTGCTGTTGCAGAAGTGACAAATGTCTTGGGTTATCATGCGCCTATGAAGGACATTTGTGAGTGGGCACATAGCCGTGGTATTATTGTTGTAGCTGATGGAGCACAAAGTGTTCCTCATCAGGTAACAGATGTTCAGGAAACGGATGTTGACTTCTTAGCTTTTTCAGGACATAAAATGTGTGGGCCTACAGGAATTGGGGTCATGTATGGAAAATATGAGCTTTTAAAAGATATGAAACCTACACGATTAGGTGGAGGTTCAAATTCTCGTTATAATAGCTGTGGTGTTGTGACGTTGAAAAAACCACCTTATCGTTTTGAAGCAGGAACACCACATATTGAAGGGGCAATAGGTTTGGCAAGTGCCATGGGGTATTTGATGAATATAGGAATGGACAATATTTATCAATATGAAGAAGAATTGCGTCAATATTGTATTGAAAAAATGCAAAAATTAGATAATGTTGACATCTATAATCCTGATTCACAGGGGGCAGTTGCCTTCAATATTAAAGGTGTATTTTCACAAGATGCTGCCAGCTTATTTAATAGCTATGGAATTGCAATAAGAGCAGGACAGCATTGTGCAAAAATTCTTGATGAGTTTTTAAAGGTATCAACAACTTTACGTGCTTCATTTTATTTCTATAATACAAAAGAAGAAATTGATGCCTTTGTAGAAGTGTGTAAAAAAGGAGATGACTTTTTAGATGCGTTCTTTAAATGATCCTCAATTATTGAGAGAAATTATTATGGATCATTATGAACATCCACGCAATCGTGGATTGGTTGATGATGATTCATATTTAAAAGTCAATATGAATTCAGAAACTTGTATTGATGATTTAGATATTCAGGTTAAATTTAATGGAGATAAAATTGAAGATGTGCGTTATGATGGAGAAGCATGTGCGATTTGTACATCTTCAACTTCTATTATGAGTGAACTTGTGAAAGGAAAAACGAAAGCAGAAGCTCAAAAAATCATAGATAATTATATGAATATGATTTATGAGAGAGATTATGATCCAGAAATCTTAGAAGAAGCGATTGCTTTTCAAAATACACATAAACAGGCCAATCGTATTAAATGTGCAACACTAGGATGGAACGGACTGATTGAATTAATGAAAGAAAGTGAGGAATAAATAGTGGCAACAAAAAATCTTGATATTCCTACAACACATATTGATTATGATTTTAAAGATGAAGATGTTTCTGTATTTAAAACACCTAAAGGGTTAAATGAGGACATTGTCAGAGAAATTTCAGCTATTAAAAATGAACCTGAATGGATGCTGGAATATCGTTTGAAATCTTTAAAATGTTTTTTAGAAAAACCTATGCCTACATGGGGTGTAGATTTAAGTCAAATGAATTTTGATGAATATACATACTATAATCGACCAAGTGATCGTTTATCTGATAAATGGGATGAAGTTCCTGAAACAATCAAGAATACTTTTGATAAGTTAGGTATTCCTGAAGCAGAACAAAAGTTTTTAGCAGGAGCTTCAGCTCAATATGAATCAGAAGTTGTTTATCATAATATGCTTGAAGAAGTGAAAGAAAAAGGCGTTATTTTCTTAGATATTGATAGTGGATTAAGAGAATATCCAGAAATCTTTAAAAAATATTTTGATACTGTTATCCCTTATAATGATAACAAGTTTTCAGCATTGAATGGTGCAGTCTGGTCAGGAGGGTCATTTATTTATGTACCTCCAGGAGTAAAGTTAGATAAGCCATTACAGTCATATTTTAGAATTAATAGTGAAAGAATGGCACAATTTGAAAGAACTCTCATTATTGTTGATAAAGGATCAGATATTCACTATGTAGAAGGATGTACAGCACCTTCTTATTCAAAGGATTCATTACATGCAGGGGTTGTTGAAATTGTTGTCTTAGAAGGCGCTAAATGTCGTTATACGACAATTCAAAACTGGTCTAAAAATATTTATAATTTGGTCACACAGCGTGCGAAAGTTGCTAAAAATGGCTCTATGGAATGGGTTGATGGTAATATTGGTTCAGCCGTCACTATGAAATATCCAACATGTATATTAGCAGGTGAAGGCGCTAAGGGAACATGTATTACAATTGCTGTGGCAGATAGTCATCAGATTTTAGATTCAGGTGCGAAAATGATTCATTTGGCACCTCATACATCAAGTCAAATTATTTCTAAATCTATTTCTAGAAATGGTGGAAAAGTTAATTATAGAGGATTGGTTAGACATCAGAAAAATGCTACAGGTGCCAAAAGTAAAGTTGAATGTGATACATTGATTTTAGACGAAAAGTCTACCAGTGATACAGTTCCAACAAATATGATGATGAATAATGAATCTATTATTGAACATGAAGCAACTGTATCTAAGGTATCTGAAGATCAGCTTTTCTATTTAATGAGTCGTGGATTGACAAAAGAACAGGCGACAGAAATGATTGTCATGGGATTCATCGAACCATTTTCAAGAGAATTACCAATGGAATATGCTGTTGAATTGAATCAGCTTATTAAGCTGGATATGGGAGAAAATAGCATTGGATAAAAATGAACTTCGTTGTTTAATGAAAGATAAACGTCTTCAGTTATCAGCTAAGACGTTTTCTTTATATAACCAGCAGATTTATTCGAAAGTTCTACGCCATCCACAAGTACAAAATGCTAAGATGATTGGTTGTTATGTTTCATTGCCATCAGAAGTAGATACACTTCAAATTATTGATTCATTATTGCCATATAAACGTATCTGTGTACCCAAAGTTGAGGGCAATCATATGCAGTTTTATGAAATTTTATCCCTTGATGAATTAAAACCAGGACATTTTCATGTTTTAGAACCTATCACAAGTCAGATGATTATGCCTGAAGAAATAGATTGTATGCTTGTCCCTTTACTTGCCTATGATTCATTGGGTTATCGAGTAGGTTATGGAAAAGGATATTATGATCGTTATTTTCAATCTGATTTTCATGGCTATAAAATAGGATTAGCCTTTTCTTTTCAATATGTTGATCAGATTCAACATGATGTTTTTGATCAGAGACTTGATGAAGTCATTCATGAAATACCATAGTGATATGGTATTTTTTTCTTTGATAAACATATAATATTTTGGTGAAATATGATGAAAAAATGGATAATTATTGTAGGGGTACTTTGTTTTTTGATTGTTATGAGTACAGGCATTGTCTATATTCAGGCAATACCAACTTTAAAGACATATGGACAAATGGAGATTGAACGTTTCAATCAACTCATTATTTCACATAGCTATTTTACAGATGAGAAACAGTATGACGATCTTGTGATTATTGAAAGGGATGAGAATCAGGATATTGAACTCCTTGATTTTGATATGGTAAAAGTTAATCAATTGGCTGCAGATATTGTTTCGGATATAGAAAATACGTATTCTCAAATAGAAGAAGGCACTTTTCAGGCATCTGATGACAGTTATTATCAAAGACGTATGGAAGAAGTTAGTCAGACAGGAATTATTTCTTCTATTCCCATTGCGACATTATTAGATTTACCAGCTTTTTCTTTTTTATCACCAAGTATCCCAGTTACTTATAAACATCTTTCCAGTGTTGGAAGCTCTGTTCAAAAAAACATTCAAAATTATGGTGTCAATCATGTGATGATTGAGTTGTCAATAGACATTAAAATGAATATAACAATGATTTATCCTTTTTTTGAACAATATCATACACAAGTGATTACAATACCTGTTTTATTAGAAATTTTTCAAGGACAAGTTCCGTTGGTTTATTCTTAATGTAAAGGAGAATGATCATGAAAGATTTGATCAAAATATATTATGGAATAGATTGTACAATAGATTCAATTGGTTATTTTTATGTTGGACCACAATTGTATTATTTATTTTGTGTTAAAGATAAAAATGAATTTTTAAATATTTATCATTATTATCGCTTTATTATGCATCAATGTGGAATAACAGGTTATAGAATTGTGAAGAACGTTCATCAGGATATTTTTTCGCAAAATTATGTCTTGTTGATTTATTATAAAGAATCTTTTTCTTTTGAAACTTATCTCCATCATGTGATGCAGCTCTATCCATTTCCTAAAATGAAAGTCCAGTCAATTAAAGAACAATGGATTTGTAAGATTGATCAAGCGAGAGATATGGTCAAAGATTATGCATATAGTTTTAAACATGATCAGGATATTATATCATTGATTTATTATTATTGTGGTCTTGGTGAAAACAGTATCAATGTCCTTAATTATATATTACAAATTCATCAGAGTGCGTCATTGCCGGTCACATTATCTTTATCACAACCTGTTTCTCAATATGTCTATGAATTGTTGAATCCGTGTATGTATATCTTTTCAACACGTATGCGACATTTAGCATGTCTTTTCAAAAGCCAGCTTTTATCTACTTTTCAGCTTCAGGAACTATTAGAAAAAGAATATTTTGATGTTTATGAAATTATTTATCTTTATGCGAGGATGCTATATCCATCCTACTTTTTTCAATGCCTTTTACAACAAACGATGGATGAAAAAAAGATTTCCTACTTCTATTTTGGATTAGAACAAGAACGTCAAATGAATCGTCAAATTTTTCAGGTTTTATCTTTTTATGTGACACTACCTAAAATCAGTTGGATAAATCGTTGAAATATGGTATAATATTGTAAGCACAGTTAGTTGAAAGGGTTATATTTATGGATTTGGTAAATAGTATTAAAAGTAATGAACATATTAGGGAATCTTTAATTCGTTTAAAATCAATGGATCAATGTGATTCCTTCATTCAACAAGATTTACAGTTAAAACAGAAACTGATTGAGCTTTTATCTCATGAAGATCCTAAAATTCGCAAAAATAGTGCTATCTTATTAGGAAAATATCAAGATACAATAGAAATATTATTAGAAGCTTACGAACATGAAAAGACTGAATATGTGAAAGAAGCATATTTAATGGGAATGGCTTCACAAAATTGCCGTCCTTATATTCAGCAATTAAAAGATATTCAAAAAAGATTAATTCATGCTGATGAAGTCACAAAACATATTCAGGCTCAATTAAAAATATTAAATCCTATTATTTTAAAAAATCAGATGCACAAACGTAAAATCATTAAACTTAAACATGAACCGGTAGATGTCGTGTTAACATCTTTGCCTTATTATCAGTTTGTTTTATTTGAATCTGTTTTGCATTTCAAATATAAACCTGTGACTCAAGGAGTTCTGGTACGCACTGAATCGCTTTATGATTTATTAAATATTCGAACATATCGTGATATGCTGATTCCTCTTTCTGGGGCTTCTGGTATGGAAATTGACCTGGAAAGTATTCTATCAGGATTTCAAAGATGTCATTTAGAAGATATTTTAGATAAGTTATATGATGATCATTCTGCTTTCTATTTTAGAGTTGCTGATGAGACAAGAGATAAACATCCTTTGTTGATACGTAAGATTTCTCAAAAACTTTTTGAACTTTTTCCAGATCGTTTATTGAATACAACAGAAGGATATGATATTGAAATTGTTTTAAAAGAAATTAGACGTGGAAAAGTTAATGCTTATTTGAGATTAACTCATTTGAAAAGTACACGTTTTGATTATCGTAAAGAAGTGATATCTAATTCGTTGCAGCCTTATGTAGCAGCAACTTTGGTTCAATTAGCGAAGCCATATATGAAAGATCATGGGAAGGTACTGGATCCTTTTGTAGGATGTGGAACTTTATTGATTGAAAAAAATTATGTTGTACCTTCAAAATTTGCGATGGGTATAGATATATTTGGTAAAGGTGTGGAAGCAGCCAAAAAAAATACAAAGGCAGCTGGTCAAAATATTTATTATGTTCATAAAGATGCTTTGCGTTTTGTGAATAATGAGATGTTTGATGAAATTATAACTGATATGCCAACATTGCCACAGATGAATGATTATCAGCAGTTACAGGAGCTTTATGATCGTTTCTTTGAACGTATTCATCGTTTGGTAAAACCAAAAGGATATGTTTTCTTGTATACAAGCGAAATCTCTTTGGTGAGAAAGAATCTTAGATTACAGGAAGGCTATTTAAATCTTGTGGAACATTATGAGATTCCACGTGGTAAAAATATGTTTTATTTCTTTATTATGCAATTAAAATAACCTGCTTGATGAAGCAGGTTTTTTCATGTCATTATTGTTGACTTTCAGGTGTTGTTCCTTGAAGTGATTCATTGTTTTCATTAGAAATTGGTGGTGTTGTTTCTTCGTTTGTATCAGGAGTTGAGGTATCATCCGATGAGTTTTGAGAATCTTCCTGATTGTTATTATCTTGTGTATTATCTGTCTGTGGAACAGATGACTGTGAGCTTTCATTGGTATTTTGTGAAGATTGATCTTGAGATTGTTCATTGATTTGCTGTTGGAGATTTTCAATTTCATTTTGTTGTTGGATGTAATATCGATATCCTATATATCCACCAACACATAATACAGCTATAATCAATGTGATGATAATGAATAAGAAAAATTTTCCAAGAAACGAATGTGTCTTTTTTTCTTTAACGACTTTTGTTTGTTGTTTTGTCTTTCTTTTTGTTCTTTTTTTGACTTTTTTCTTAGTCTTAGGTTTTGCTTTTTTGGTTTTGTTGTCCGTTTTTTCATCGTTATCCTGATTGTCCTGTTGAAAAGATGTTTTTTGATTAGAATCTTGCTGAGATATGAAATCCTCATTTTGATGTTCTTTGTGATAGATAGGTTCCTGATGAGGTTCTCTATCTACAATAGAGTCGGGCTGTGAAGAAAAAGTTTCATATGGAAATTCTTCATTATCATACTTATTTTCATGATTTTCTATTTCATCATCGAATACAAATTTTTTTGCCATTTTTATCACCCACCTACAGTATTACCTTTCAATATGACTTTTATATTAACTTTATATTGACATTTATAGAATTAAGTATAACAATATATTTAGTAATACTAAATAGAAAAGAGCTGGTTCAATGAATGAAAGATATGAAAGGCAATTAAAAAAAGGAATTTTAGAAATTTTGGTTTTGCAACTTTTATCAAAAGAACAAATGTATGGTTATCAGATGATTTTATGCATGAAGGAGAAGAGTCATGGAATGTTTGAGATGAAAGAAGGGACACTCTATCCCATTCTATATCGTTTAGAAGATGATGAATTGGTAAAAAGTCAATGGACACAGCCTCAAAAGAAGGAACTTTCGCGAAAGTACTATTGTTTAACAGAAAAAGGGAAAAAACAGTTGGAAGAATTAAAGAGGTTATGGAAAGATTTTTCATTGGTTGTTAATGAGATTTTAGAGGAGAATGAACATGAATAAGAATAAATATATCAAAGGCGTTTTGAAATTATTAAGATGTTCAAAACAACAAAAGAAAATAATTCAGTTAGATTTAGAAAATGATATTGATATGGCATTGAAAAATGGTGAATCATTAGAAGAAATTATTCAAAGAATGGGAACACCTGAAGCTGTTGCAAAGGAATTTAATGAGAATATGGGTGTTTCATTACGTCGCTCTTATAAGAAAATTATAGGAATCGTTATTGGTATTGTGGTTGTATTGGGATTAGGCATTTTTTTCTTTATCCGTTCCATTATGCCAGAATATCAGGAGCTGGGAACATCAGGATTATTTAAGCAAGACACTGTTGAGCAGCAAATGGAACAGGTTATTCTAGATGTTTCTCATCTAGATACTCAAGCGATACTCAAAAAGTGTGATGAAAAGATGAAAGAAACCATGACAGAGAGTCTTTTGAAAGAATCTGTTTCATCTTTAGGAGAATTAGGCAATTATCAACGCATAACCAGTCAAAGATATGTTGAAGTCAAACAAAATAATGATGTTTGTGTTGTAGGAGAGGTTGTTGCATTATATGAATTGCGTAGTGTGACATACACGATCACTTTCAATCAGAATTATGAATTAATGGGGCTGTATATGAAATGAAGCAAAATATCACATATGCCATATTAGCAATTGTCTGTTTTGTCTTTGCATATGGTCATTTTCAAGGAAATGTCTCTTTGGTTCACAGTTATCATAAAAGTAGAATTGCACAAAAGGATATGATAGCCTACGCAAAAACTTTTGGAGTTGGTATGTTGATCATTGGAGTAGGATGTACATTAGCTTTATTATTGCGTTTATTACAATTGTATCTATTTAGTGATATCATAATGTTTATTGGCATTTTTATGGGCGTTTTAGTTATGATTTATGCTCAATTTAAATATAATCATGGTATCTTTTAGGAGGGAGTCAATCATGAAATTTATTATGCCTGTCATATTTTTGATGATTTCTATTTTCTTATTAATGGGAAAAGGTTCATTTTTAATTGCTGGATATAACACAGCAAGTGCAGATGAAAAGGCAAAGTATAATGAAAAGAAGTTATGTCGTATTGTAGGATTAGGCTTTTTTATCATCACTTGTGGGTTGTTTTCATTGATGATGCTAGAAACTTATGGACTTTATGTGATGATTGGTTTATTTATCATAGGTATGGCTATAATTCTAATTGGTAGTCAATATGCTAGTTTAGAGCATAATACCAAGAAAATGAAATCTTCGATGATCATTAGTATATTACTGACAATCGTTATTGGTGGATTTGTGATAGTGGTTATGTTTATTGGTGATATTCATATTCAGTATCATGACAATTCCATACAATTATCTGGAACATTGGTATCTTCTTCAGAAATTTCGTATGCTGATATTACCGAAGTAGAGTTTCGTGAAAATATTGATATAGGACATAAGAAAAATGGTATCAATAATGCTGTTATTGAAGCGGGAAGATATCGAAATGATGAGTTTAATGATTATCGACTTTATGGATATACGAATAGTTTACAATATGTGATTATTTATACGGATAGTGAGATTTTTGTTGTGAGTGGAAAAAATAGACAACAGACACAGGATATTTATGAAAAACTAAAGGAAGAAATAAACGTTGTATAATTCTATTTTATATGAATATTGAAAGGAAACAGAAAGATATTGAAGAAAAGATATTTCTGTTTCTTTTTCAATTTTATTCTTGACGAGTTCATAGACGTATGCTATTATAAGAGGGCACTAGAAATTGGAGGTTTAGCTCAGTTGGGAGAGCATCTGCCTTACAAGCAGAGGGTCAGCGGTTCGAGCCCGTTAACCTCCACCATTTATGCCGGCTTAGCTCAATTGGTAGAGCAACTGACTTGTAATCAGTAGGTTGAGGGTTCAAGTCCTTTAGCCGGCACCATATATACGGGGAGGTAGCGAAGTGGCTAAACGCGGCTGACTGTAACTCAGTTCCTTTCGGTTCGGTGGTTCGAATCCGCCCCTCCCCACCATTTCAGTTGGGATATAGCCAAGCGGTAAGGCAACAGACTTTGACTCTGTCATTTCCCTGGTTCGAATCCAGGTATCCCAGCCATTTGACCCGCTAGCTCAGTAGGTAGAGCATCTGACTTTTAATCAGAGGGTCAGGCGTTCGAGTCGCCTGCGGGTCACCATTTTTTGCGGGTGTAGTTCAATGGTAGAACTTCAGCCTTCCAAGCTGACTACGTGGGTTCGATTCCCATCACCCGCTCCATTTTTTAGGAATATAAGGGTCGAGTATATTAATAAAATTTGGATTTGACAAACTAAATAAAAGAACTATTTACAAGCTATGTTGGAATCAACATAGCTTTTTTGTGTTTTGTTGCTGAAGGAGGGTTAATATATGGATGATTTAACTATAAAAAATTTAAAACTCAAAAGAAATGATGCTATTGAATGTGTAAAAATGAATCTTAAACATTATGCATATTTAAAGCTATATCCTATGATCCTATGAACTATTTAGAAAGATTGCAATCTTTGAGTAGTTCCCTAATTAAAGTGGATAAAAATAAAATGATGAATACAAAAAATGTACATATGTTGTTGGAATTGCAAAATGAAGAGGAAAATCATCGGTTGATCAAAAAATATGATTACTTACTTTCATTATTAATACATGAAAACAGTCCAAATCTCTTCAGGATATATTTTGAAGGAGAAAAGATTGTTGCTATAAGGGAGGAAAATCAAAATATTTTTAAAATTATTAATAAATCATATGAAATGCTTACAGTCTTAGATGATGATATTGACTATACAATAGATGACTATCCAACATATCTCAAATATGAGCAAGGTATCAAAAAACGTGGTGGATGGAGTGTGAAAAAGGAAGCTCTAGCATATCTAGGAAGTTATCAGAATGGTCTCTATAAAAATGAAATAGATTTAGTCTTAAATAAAATACCTAAAAAAGAATTATTAATGAATTGTATAGAAAATGGAAATCAAAGAAATTATACCTCATATGAATATAGAAGCATACGAAGAGGATTGCTCATTTTTGCGTATTATTATTATCGCATTGATTTTAACTATGAAGATTTGATAAGAGAAATGAAAAAGACAGGAGGAGGTTGGGAAAAAGTTATTGATAACTGTAGAAAAATAAAAATGGAAAATAAAAGAGCTATTTTTTTAATATCAAAATAATTATTAAAACTATTGAAAGAACTTTTTCAGATATACTCAAAATGTTATAATGAATCTAGAAAAGATATTCTTATATAAACTTATTTTAATAAAAAAGTAAATCATCGTAAAAATTATGATGTCTCTAATTCCATTTTAATGTTTCTGATTTTTTTAGTGGAATATAGAGGAATTATAATAAATGTTCAAAATGAAAAGAATCAATCATTAAATAATAAAAACAAATAATATTCCAAATGATATTTTTAAAAGATAAAAACAATTAAAAAAACATCGTTATTATGAGAAAGTGTATCTCAACAATATTTATGAATATTTTTTAATCATTATTGAAACAAGTAGGTTATCTTATTATATGGATATGTTAAATTTTTAAAATTTATATTTATTCATATGGATGGGACAAAGTTAATATGAAAAAACAATAAATTTAAGCATAATAATATTTGATTATGTTGATAAAAAAATCTTTTACGATTTGTTATGGGGGAAAGTGATATGAAATTAGAAAAAATGAAGATTTATCTGCGTATTTTAAAGTCTAATCGCGTCATATTAGGTATTGTTTTATTGAGTTTACTTGTGAGTTATGGGTTCTTTTTTTTCCTTATAAGATTGATAGATTTATATACAGCTCTTTCTTTTCTAAGTAAGAATAATTATCTTCTATGTATCATTTTAATTTTTATGAGCTATATATTGCTGACTTCTGCAACAAGGACAAATCAGCTGGAACTGATTGATACAATGGGAGGAAAGTTCTCATTTCAAAGAAATCTATTCGTTGTTTTATTACTGATTATAGCTGTATATCATATTGTATTTATTCTATTGTTTTTAGGTGTTGCCTTATTTAGACAGGATTATGCTTTTTTGAATGTCTTTATGGAATCTTATCTGTATAATATGATTTTGCCTCAAGGAGTTAGTCTAGCAATAGGACTTGTTCTATCTTTGTTTGCATCTAAAATATCTATACTATTTATACTTGCTTTTATATTCATGATCTCTCCACTTTCAGAACTGATAGTATGGAGTGAACAGCCTAGTTTTCCAATTGACCAGATTTATAGAATCATTAAGATTCCATTTGAAATTCTGTATCAGAATAGGAAATGGGATATTGATGTGATGTATGGTTTGCAGTGTGAACCACAACGTCTGGCACTGATGATCATGTGGATGATGATAGCTTTCATTATCTATTATCTGAAATCAGGAAAAGGCATCAGAAAGTTAAGGGGAAAGGTAATAGTGATTCTATCTACAGTTCTATGTTTATCATTGGGAGCTTTTGCGTATCTGCCTGCCAGTCGTTTGAGAATTAATGATTCATGGGATGGATATATGTATGATTTAAGGACTGTACAATGGGATAATCTTCAAGAGGAGAAGGAGATAGACTATACATTTAGTGAGTATGATTTGAATCTAAGCTGCTCAAGAATACTTAATGTTGATGGAAAGCTGGTTTTGGAATCTGAAAAGCCACGACAGGATTTTACATTTACATTATATCGCACTTATCATATCGATGAGATAGAATCAGAGGTCAGCTTATCCTATCAAAGAGATGATGATCATGTAAAGCTTCATTTTGAAGAGCCACAAAGTCAGGTTACACTATCCATAGCTTATCATGGCTATCATCCTCGTTTCTATTCCAATTATAATGCTGCCATGCTTCCAGGATATTTTGCATGGTATCCGATGGCAGGAGAAAGGCAGATATTCTTCAGCCTTTCAGGCAACAAAAATAGTGTATTTGGATTTGGTGGATATAATTACTATAACCATATCGAGCCAGCCAGTATAACACTGCATACAGATCGCAGCTATGTGACTAATCTCAGTGAAGGAAAGAGTCATGTTTATGAAGGTGTGACTGATAGTATCAGTCTGTTTGATGGCAATATAGAATCTGTTAACGAAGGACAGATTGCATCCTATTTGCCTTTAGATAATATGGATAATCTATTTGAAATAACACAATCCAATTATAAGAAGGATGTTGAGTTCGCCAGTCAATATCTAGATATTAAAAAGGAAGAATTGATGAAGAAGAGACTCTTTCTTGTCAATGATGATATGATAAGAAACACAAACAATGGAAACGGTATAGCTATTTTTGATGATTATATTCTTTTATCTGAATCTCCTTATAGTAGTGATGAAATGTATAAAAGCCCAATTTTGAATTATTATATACTTTCTTCAACCAGAGAGGTCACTGTTTTATGGGACTGTTTTAGAAATGGAGGATTTTTCTCAAATGATTCAGAGGAGATTTGCCAAAACATGCTCATGTACCTACAAAGCGATGAAAGAGAAGGAGCTGAAGAACTGGCGAAACTGGTGGAAGAAGCCTATCAAAAGGTTGGAGCAGATGGACTTTTGAAGGCAATGGTCCAGTATGCTTTTAGTGAAGAATCCAATGATGAAGAGTTTCTAAGAGGAGTGATTAAAGATGCTGAAAATCAATGATATTTCTAAGTCGTATAAACATGTACAGGCGTTAAGCCATATCAATCTTGAACTGGACAATAAAATCTATGGACTTCTTGGTCCAAATGGTAGTGGAAAGACGACATTATTAAGAATCTTAGCTGGTGTTCTCAAACCAGATGAAGGAAACATTTACACTGAAAAAAAAGGTATGATAGGATATCTGCCACAAAAATATGGTGTGTTTAAAGAGATGACACTTTATGATCAATTGTATTATTATTCTGTATTAAAGGAAATTCCAAAATCTGATAGAGCTGAAAACATTAAAAGTGTTCTTGAAGATGTCAATCTGGAAGATATGAATCAAAAGTGTGGTTCTTTATCAGGAGGAATGGTCAGACGTGCAGGAATTGCACAGGCCTTCTTAGGACAGCCAGACTATGTCCTGTTAGATGAACCAACGGCAGGATTAGACATTGAAGAAAGACTAAGATTCAAACAGATTCTATTGAAGAAAAGAGATTATCCAATCATCGTATCAACCCATATTGTAGAGGATGTGGAATCGGTTTGTGATGAGCTGATTATCTTGAGTCGTGGAAAAATACGATGCAAGGATACACCAGCTCGTATATGTGAAAAAGCTAAGGATCATGTCTATGAGCTTGCCGAAGAAGATTATAAACAACTGACAATTTCTCATTATGTCATTCGTATATTCACAAAAGATGATAAAAAATATTATCGTATTATCTGTGATGAAAGACCAGACAATGGGCAAGCTATGCAACCTGAGATTGAGGATGGCTATATGTATATATTGAAAGGACCGTTTTTAAATGAAAAATCAGCTTGAACTCTTCCTGATAGAGCTTAAAAACAATGTCATAGCGTTGATTATCTACCTGATATTCTTATGGGGAATCTTTAGTTCATATCTCGTTAATCATATCATATCAATTATGAAGATACAGGGAGATGCACAGGTCATACTGGATGAGCTTCAGATGTTCATTCCACTCTTTCTGGTATTTATATTCTTTATTTTCATGCATCATCGTATGGATGCAGGATCGCAGGAACTTTTTAGAAGCATGTCATCCAAAACAGGACTGATTTATATGTTTTATATCTTTGTCTTTATACAGATTGTTTTGATGCTAATATATGGAATCATCTTGTTTTTACTAGGAACATCCATTTTCCTATCTTTTATGAAGATATTGCTTCTTATTGAACTCTTTTTAACTGCATTATTCTATTTTCTCAATGTTGTAGGGCATAATCTACTGTTAAGTTTGGTTGGTATAATTATTTATGTATTTGTATTTACACAAGCATATCCATATCCAATGTGGTTTAATATCTTTAAGATGAATACCTATATAGTAGAAGAATCTTTAATGGAATATGTGATACAGTTATGTATTTCCATTCTTTTTATCATCATAAGCTTTTATATTGAAAAAAGAGAAGCAGGCAACTTTATTGCTAAACAATAAAACATATTAGTTAACATTAACGAGAAATGAAGAGATAATTTTAAAGAAGGGAATTCAAATGTTAAAATTAAAGAAAATATTATTAGTTATCGTTTGTCTGTTGATATTTATTGTTGTTCTTGTTTTTGTAGATCAACAAACAACTTATGTGACTGTTGTCGATCAAAATGACGTCGAAGTATTCAATGATGACATCATCATAGAGATGAGTTCAGGAACTTCAGTGGGTTACTTTAAAAAGTCTGAGTTAGAAGAAATAGAAAAAGGTGTTTATAGTATCAAAGCATATTTTTCATTATTATCAGGAGAATATTCTGGATATCAATACAAAATTGATAACTCAGATCATCATATTCAAGAGATAAGACAATATCATTTAGATGATTCGGGAGATTATACTATTATTTATCAAAATAAGAACTCAGAACTGAGACTATATCGATGAAGAATTTGTTATTGATGTTATGGATAATGTGATTATTTGAATAAGAATGATTTTATCCGATTTTCATTATTATGTTAGAAAATAAAAAAGCTTTTCCAAAAGATAGAATCGTTTTGGAAAAGCATATAACAAATGAGATTCTCTAAAAAAGAAGGATACATAAACTCATATGGTTTGCATCCTTCTTTTGTTTTATTCAATGATTTATTAAACACCAGGTTTACCTAGTAATTTGAACATGTTTTTCTTATAAACTTCTACACCTGGTTGGTTAAATGGATTGACACCTAATAGATATACAGACATTGCACAAGCTTTTTCAAAGAAATAAACCATATATCCAAATGAATATGGAGTCAATTCATCAAGTGTGATTTGAATATTAGGAACATTACCAGTGTTCACATGAGCATCAATAGTTCCTTCACATGCTTTTTTATTGACATAATCAACAGTTTTACCTGCAAGATAATTTAAGTTATCTAAGTTATCTGGATCACTAGGAATTTCTAAATCAGCAATTGGTTTTTCAATTTTTAAGACAGTTTCATATAAAACTTTGCTTCCTTCTTGAATGAATTGTCCTAATGAGTGTAAATCAGTTGAGAATGTTGCACTTGTAGGTAAAATACCTTTTCCTTCTTTTCCTTCTGATTCACCAAATAATTGTTTCCACCATTCAGCAGTTTGTGCTAACTGTAATTCATAAGTCACAAACATTTCAGCTGGATAACCTTGTTTAGATAACATTTGTCTAGCAACACCATATTGATAAGCACTGTTTTCAGATAAATTAGGATTACTGTATTCTTCTCTTGCATCAGCAGCACCTTTCATCATAGCATCAATATCAATTCCTGCCATAGCGATAGGGAATAAACCAACTGCAGTTAAAACAGAATAACGTCCACCTACATCATCAGGAACTACAAATGTTGTATATCCTTCATTAGTTGCTAAAGTTTTTAATGCACCTTTTTCTTTATCAGTTGTTGCAACAATTCTTTTTCTTGCAACTTCTTTTCCTTTTGTTTCTTCTAGTAATTCTTTAAAAATTCTAAAAGCGATAGAAGTTTCTGTTGTTGTTCCTGATTTAGAAATAACATTAATAGCAAATTCTTTATCTTTCACATATTCCTTCACTTGAGCTAAATAGTTAGAAGAGAATGTATTTCCAATATAAATAATTTGAACTGGATGATTTGGATATAAACCATTTAATGCTTCAATAGCAGCTCTTGCTCCTAGATAAGAACCTCCAATACCACAAACTAATAAAACATCAATTTCATCTTTAAGTTCGTTAACTTTTGCTTTGATTGCTTCTACTTCGTTTTTGTCGTAGTTCACTGGTAAATCAACCCAACCTAAAAAGTCGCTTCCTTGACCAGTTTTGTTATGGATCATATCATGGATTTGAGAAACTTGATCTTTATATGAATCCATATTTTCAGTTAATTTTGCTTGAGATAAATCAACTTTAATCATCATTCTTCCTCCTTGATTACGCCTAGAGATATCCACTCAGGCAATTTTTCTTGTAATGGATAAAATCCTAAAGGTGTTTCCTGTATCTTTTCTCTCTGATTTTTATAAGCCCTTTTATACTTTCTTTTGGCGAGATGAACAGCCTTCAAAGAAAGTTTTGCTTGGTGTGTTGAATGATCAATATCAATAACTTTCACACGAATGACTTCTCCGACATGGACAAAATTTTCAACATTTCTTACAAATTTATCAGAAATTTCAGAAATATGAATTAAACCAGCAGAGTGATCAGGTAAAGATGCAAAAGCACCATAAGGTTGAATTCCCGTAATGGTTACATCAATGATATCACCAGTTTTGACACGATGTTCCATTGCCAGCCCTCCAATCACAACAATTATATCATAAAGTCAAATGAGAAGAAAGTGAAATCCAAGCATTGGACTTTTATATTTTAAAAAATATGATATAATAATAAGGATTTATAAAGGAGGCTATTATCATGGATCAAGAAGCAGAAATCAAAAAAGTTATACATAAATTAAGACCTTATTTACAAAGAGATGGTGGAGATATTGAATTTGTAAAGTTTGAAGATGGTATTGTCTATGTACAAATGCATGGAGCATGTGCAGGATGCATGATGTTGGATGCAACTTTAAAAGATGGTGTTGAACAAATTTTAATTGAAGAAGTTCCAGGAGTATTAGAAGTTCAGGCTATTTAAAATGAGATAAATTTGAGAAAAAAATGATGAAAAACATGCTATAATTTTATTATGTGATAATATCACTTGATTTATTACTGTTATTCATATATACTTGAAAAGTCTTGTTTTGTAGAATAATGTCTACTTATTGCGGTTAAAATAAGACTGGTGATAAGAATGAGTCGAAAACAAGATCAAATGAAAATTGCAGCCATTCTATATGATTTAGGATTGGAAATGGAATTGATTGAAGCCATGACTTCTTTAAGTCATGAAGAATTAAAAAAATTATATCAATAATAGAAGCTCTTATTAAGAACCACGAGATGAGGATCGATGAAGTGGTGGCAACCCTTATTATCAAGAAGGTGCCTTACCTAGCAAGTTTAACTTGAACAATAAGAGGAAAGAATAGCTTTCCTCTTGAAAGCTTTTTTTATTGGCAAAGTGGGAGGAAAGAAAAATGATGAACAAAATTTTATTTACGTCAGAATCTGTTTCTGAAGGACATCCTGATAAAATCTGTGATCAGATCAGTGATGCTATTTTAGATGCCTGTTTAGCACAGGATCCGTATTCACGTGTTGCTTGTGAATGCTTTATTACAACAAATTTGTTAGTGATTGGTGGAGAAATCACAACACATGCACAAGTTGATTACGAAGCCATCGCAAGAGATGTCTTAAGACGTATTGGCTATACACGTGCTGATATTGGAATTGATGCTGATACATGTCAAATTATCAATGTGATTGGGGTACAATCAAGTGATATTGCATTAGGAACAAATAAAGAAGTTGGTGGTGCAGGAGATCAAGGAATCATGTTTGGATATGCCTGTCGTGAAACAGAAGGATATATGCCATTGGCTGTTTCTATAGCTCATCATCTTGTACGTTATGCGACACAAAAACGTCATAGCGGAGAGTTTAAATGGGCTAGACCAGATATGAAATCACAAGTGACGATTGATTATTCTGATGCAACTTGTCCACGTATTGATACGATTTTGATGTCTGTTCAACATGATGATACTTTTGATGAAAAGATTTTTAAAGATTATATTCAAAATGTTGTCATGAAAGATGTCGTCAACAAATATCAGATGAATACTGATTATAAAGTGATTATCAATCCTACCGGACGTTTTGTGATTGGTGGTCCTCATGGAGATACTGGTTTAACAGGTCGTAAAATTATTGTCGATACTTATGGAGGCAGTGCACGTCATGGTGGCGGGGCTTTTTCTGGTAAGGACCCTTCAAAAGTTGATAGAAGTGCAGCCTATATGGCAAGATATATGGCTAAAAATATTGTAGCTGCAGGGCTTTGCGATCGTATAGAAATTCAATTGTCTTATGCGATAGGTATTAAAGAACCAACGAGTGTCTATGTGGAAACATATGGCAGTGAAAAAGTATCGCGTGATGTGATTTTAAATGCTATTCATCATGAATTTGATTTAACACCTCAGGGCATTATAGACACATTACAATTGTTACGTCCTATTTATCAGAAAACTGCTGTTTATGGTCATTTTGGTCGAGGGGATATGGATTTCCCTTGGGAAAAGCTTGATCGTATTCAATGTCTTCAAAAATATTTATAAGCTCCTATTGGGGCTTTTTTACTTTTTGGTGGAAATCAGTGTTTTTTATCATGAAATAATGGTATAATAAAATTAACAGAAGGAGGAATATTTATGAAAGTCAGTATAAGAGGAAAAAATGTTGCGCTAACTGAAGGGATTGAAGCAAAAATCAACAAAAAGTTAAGCATGTTGGATAAATATTTCATCATGAGTGACAATGTTGAAGCAAAAGTTTTAATTAGAACTTATCCAGTTGGGCAAAAAATTGAAGTGACTATTCCAACAGAATATGTATTATTAAGAGCTGAGGTTGTTGATAATGATCTTTATAATGCTATTGACTTGGTTATCGACAAACTAGAAGGACAAATTAGAAAATATAAGACGAGATTAAGTCGTAAATCTAAAGATAATAAACTCGCATTTAATATTGCTTCTATTGAACCTTTAGAACATGAAGAGGAAGACGTTATTGTCAAAACAAAAACAATTAGTCCTAAACCAATGGATATGGAAGAAGCGATTATGCAGATGGAATTAATCGGACATTCATTTTTCGTATATCGTGATGTTGAAACAAATTCTATCAGCGTTGTTTATAAGAGACATAATGGTGGTTATGGATTAATTGAAACACAATAAAAAGCTCTATAAAGAGCTTGAGAGAAGATATCCCTGGTGGATATCTTTTTCTTTCATTAATTTATCAATATCATTTAAGATCGTGACTTTTTTTATAGACCATAAAGGTTCAATAAGATCATCAATAGGAGCATCACCAGTCAATCTTTCAATAACAACATGAGGAGGAATATATTGTAGCTGATCGACAACTAAGGAAATATATTCATCACGTGATAATATTGGAAATGGTTTTTGTTGATATAATCTATGAAGTGCTGTATTTTTCAACATATAAAGATTATGAATCTTTAATCCTTGAATATCTAATTGTCCTACCTGTTTGGCTGTTTCAAGCATCATATCATAGGTTTCAAAAGGTAGGCCATTGATGATGTGAACACATACGTCCAGATGTCTTTGTCTTAAACGTGAAAGGCCATCTAAAAAAGTCTGATAATCATGCCCGCGATTGATCAAACGAGCAGTTTCATCATGAATGGTCTGTAAGCCCAGTTCAATATAAAGATCACAGCGTTGTGATAACTGATAAAGATAATCACAGATTTCTTCGCTTAAGCAATCAGGACGAGTCGCAATAGCAATCCCTACAACATCTTTCATGCAGACAAAAGGTTCAAATCTTTCCTGAAGCTGCTGGATGGTTCCATATGTGTTTGTATTAGCCTGAAAATAGGCAATAAATTGACAATCCGGCCATTTTTGGCGCATCAGTGAGGAAATATCCTGAAATTGTTTTTGCAAAGAATCCTGAACATCACCAGCAAAATCTCCAGAGCCTTTATCGGAACAGAAAATGCAGCCCCCATAGCCACATGTGCCATCACGATTAGGACAAGTAAAGCCAGCGTTGAGTGAGACTTTCGCAACTTTATGATGATATTTTGTTTTTAAAAAATAGTTATATGTATGATAACGTTTATTATCAAATGTATATGGAAATTTGTTCATATTTTCACCCGAGAAGAATTATAACATAAAGGAGGACATAATGTTAGAGTTAAAAGATATTTGCAAGCAATATGATGAAAAAGTGATACTTGATCATATATCCATAAGTTTTCCTGATACAGGTTTGATTGGTATTCAGGGAACGAGCGGATGTGGCAAGAGTACACTGTTATATATTATAGGGTTATTAGATGATGATTATCAGGGTGATATTGTTTATAATGGTGAGAAAATCAAAGATAAAAAAGCATTTATATGTGAACATATTTCTTTTATGATGCAAAATAAAGATTTTATTTCTTCATTAACCGTAAAGGAAAATATTATTTTACCTAATCATATCAGTCATATATACTATACACCAGCAATGCTTAAAAAAATTGTTTCTCAATTAGATATTCAGGATTTGTTATCACGCTATCCTTTTCAACTTTCAGGCGGACAAAGGAAAAGAGCTTCGTTAGCCAAAACATTATTAAAACAATCTGACATTATATTATGTGATGAACCAACAGGTGCTCTTTATCATGAACAAGCTAAAGAAGTTATGAAATATTTGAAAAAAATATCTCAAAATGCTTTGGTTATTATTGTTTCACATGACTCTCAATTGATACAGGATTATTGTGATAGTGTTTTGACTTTAGAAAAAGGAGTCTTAAAAGGTCGTCTGCCAAAAACAAAAAAATCATTATCATATTCAAAGAAACATCAACATCATAGCCTTTGGTTTTATCCTTTGCGACAGCTTTTCTTTCAAAGAAACAAATTAATGTTTCTTTTTTTATTTCAGTGGATTGTCATTGTCGCCTTTTTTGTTATTGTGACAGCTATGTTTGGTGTTTTTGATGCGATTGAAGATAGTGAACAACAAGCTGTTTTAAAGAATGTCATGTACTTAGAAAACAAAGATGGTAGACCCTTTGAAACAATGCCTGTTGATCAGGATATTGCTTCTATTGGTTATAATTATCAGTTAGAACAATGTCAGGTTTATGTGTCACAAAAAGAATGGGAAGGAACGCTATTCTTTTTGCCTGATCAGACATCACATATCGTTTTAAAGGAAGGACGATTTCCACAAACAAAATATGAAGTCATTGTCAGTTATTCATTTGATCAGAAACATCCTAATCAAAAAATAGAAATAACATACCAACAAAAACATCTGACATTATCTGTTGTTGGAGTGCTTCAAAAAGATTTTTTTACGCAAGAAGACATTTATCTGGAGCCATCTTTTCAACAAGACATTCCAGAACTGATGAATTCTAGAGAATTGATTGTAGAAAGTTCACCAATGAAAAATAAGGATTTATATCAGAAATTATCAGTGGATTATCACGTTTATAGTGAAATCATAGAACGTATTGAAAGTTATCAGACATTGCTTTCTTTAGCACAGCTTGTTGCTGTGTTTTTTATTGGCATAAGTCTCATTATTTCGTTGTTATTGCTGGGATTGGTTGAATCTATCATTTATTTTGAAAGAAAGCATGATGTTGCTTATTTGTTGTCACTGGGAATATCTTCGCAAAGATTATTGTGTCTATCATTAATAGAAGCTTTTTTATTAGGAATGATTATTTCTGTAGGTGGTTCTTTTTTATCCGTTGTTGTTTATATCTATTTGAATAGTGTGATTGATATAGAGTCATTGTTATCTTTTTCATTATCATTAAAGCCTGTCTTTTTTTCAAAATATGATATATATTTTTTTATTTTCTTTATCTATCTTTGCATGAGTATTTTATCTGTTTTGCATCCCATTCATAAAATGATGAAAGTGCATAAGATTGAAGTATTGAGGGAGGAATAACATGCTTGAAGTTTGTCGATTAAATAAAAGATATCATTATCAAAAAGTTCTTAAAGATATTCATTTATGTTTTCCTGACAGTGGGTTGATTTCTATTGTAGGACCATCGGGTTGTGGTAAAACAACTTTATTGCATATATTGGGTGGACTTGATAAAGATTTTCAAGGAGATCTTTTATGGAATCACAAAAGTGTTAAACGACATTTAACACGTTATCGTCGCCGACATGTCAGTTTTATTTTTCAACAGTTTCATTTGATTATGTGGCTTTCTATGAAACACAATGTCAGCTTACCACGCTTTTTTCATCGTCAACCTCGAATGTCTTTATCTCTATCGTTACAAGAATTGCAACATCAGTCCATGGCTTCTCTTTCAATGGGACAAAGACAAAGATTGGCTTATTTGCGTAGCCATTTTCATCGCAGTGATATCCTTTTGTGTGATGAGCCAACAGGTTCATTGGACCCTCAATATGCTGATAGTGTTATGCAATTATTAAAGGAAGAATCACAAACGCGTCTGGTTATTTTGGTTTCTCATGATGAATGTCTGGTTAAAAAATATAGTGATGAAATCTATACGATGAAAGATGGAGAAATTGTTGCTCATCAGATTCTTTCACAAAGTCCCCAGATATTACCTCAACAAGAAAGAAGCAGAAAATATCTTTTTCCTCATTTGCGTCTTTCTTTTGCCTCATTGTGTTCTCATAAAGGACGTTCTTTTCAATTAATGATAGGCATTTTATTATCGTTGTTATGCATCGTTGTTGCTTTGACTTTAACACGTCATCTTGAAAAACAGTTTCATCAATACATTTATTCCATGGTACCTGCTTCTGGTATTAGTTTTCAGTCACGTTATCAACAGTCCTTGTCTTTGGAACTTTTATCACAGATGAAAGGACAGGAAGGTATTTTAAAAGCAGAAATGTTTCTAGATGATTATGAGTGTCTAGGAATAGGTTTTCACGAGGAAAGATACGAACAATCACAGACTTTATTTATCGGTGATGACACTTCTCCATATACTTATCTTTCATTAAAATATGGGAGATTGCCTCAATCACATAATGAGATTGTCCTCTCTTTATCAACCGCTCAGCATCTTGTAGATACACAGGATGTCTCTTCACTGATTGGAAAATCTATTTATGCCTGGTATCAGCATGAATGGGAAGTGAAATCCATCTGTTATCATATTGTGGGTATTACCACGCAGACAACAACATTAGATACATTCTATCAGATGGATCATGCTTATATTTATTTGTTGAAAGACGTCTATCATTATCAATTGGATCAAATCTCATCACATTTAGGGATTTTATATGTTCATCCCGATTATCAAAGACAAGATATTATCAAACAACTGGAAAAACAATATCCAGACTATCGGTTTATGGCTATTGGAGAGTCTACATCACAAAATGTTTCACAAACTATTGAACAGGTGAATATGATTTTATTTTTATTTTCATGTCTGGCTATTTTATCATCTTTATTTTTGATTGGTGAAATTATGTTTTTGAATGTGATTCAAAAGAAAAAAGATTTAGCAGTGATGAAATGTTTTGGAGCAGGAACATTTGATATTTTAAGAATTGTTTTATATGAATCAATACAGATTGTTATTTGTTCACAGATATTGTGTTTCCTATTTTATTATCAGGTGATTCAAATCATCAATTCTTTTATCAAACAAATGTTTGAAATAGAGACATTAAGAGTAGAATTAGATTGGCCATTGATGTTATTTGTTTTTTTAATCAGTGATATTCTTGTTTTATGCAGTCAGATTCCACCACTTCTTTATATTTTGAAAATGAATACAGTAGAGGCGTTAAAAGAATAAATATGTTTCAAGAATATCGGTGATAAAAAACTTGTTTTTCTAAAAAAAGTTGGTTATAATAATAGCGTTAACACGATGAAGAGGACAAGTAAATAAAGAATTTGTATCAGAGAGGAAAACATATGCTGAAAGTTTTCTTACAATGCATTTATTGAATTCACCTTGGAGTGCGACTAATCATCGCCGTTATGCAACGTTACTGCATTAAAGGGCATAACTTTGGTTATGAATTAGGATGGTACCGCGATTAATCGTTCCTATGTGGAACGATTTTTTTATTTTAAGGAGGAAATTATGGACGAATTATTAAAGATTAAAGAGGAAGCTTTATTGAAAATTCAAGATTGTTCATCATTGAAAGAATTGAATGATTTAAGGGTTTTTTATTTAGGGAAAAAAGGCCCAATGCAATCTGCAATGAAGTCAATGAAAGATATGTCAAAGGAAGAACGTGCTTCTTTTGGGCAGGTTTCTAATAAAGTCAAACAAGATATAACGCAAGCTATTGAAGATAAGAAAAAAATCTTGGAAGAAAAAGAAATGCTTGAAAAAATTAAAAATGAAAGAATTGATATTAGTTTACCAGGAAGTCATTTGCCTTTAGGAACAATTCATCCACTTTCTATGATTAGAGAAGAATTGGAAGATTTATTTATAGGTATGGGATATAGTGTGGCAGAGGGGCCAGAAGTAGAATCTGATCATTTTAACTTTGAATTGATGAATTTGCCAAAAGATCATCCAGCCAGAGATATGCAAGATACTTTTTATATCGATGAAAATACATTGTTGAGAACACATACTTCGCCAGTACAGGCTCATGTCATGCTGGCAGCAAATGGAAAAGGGCCAATCAAGGTCATTTGTCCAGGAAAAACATATCGTCGTGATGATGATGATGCAACACATTCACATCAGTTCAGTCAATGTGAAGGATTGGTTATCGATAAAAATATTACGATGGCAGATTTAAAAGGAACATTAGAATTATTTGCGAAAAAGATGTTTGGTGAAAAACGTGAAATTCGTTTAAGACCATCATATTTCCCATTTACAGAACCAAGTGTAGAAGTTGATATTTCATGTCATAACTGTAATGGAAAAGGATGTGCCATGTGTAAGCATACAGGATGGATTGAAATTTTAGGAGCTGGAATGGTTAATCCTAAAGTTTTGGAAATGTGTGGATTTGATAGTCAAGTCTATCAAGGATTTGCATTTGGTATTGGATTAGAACGTGTAGCCATGTTGAAATATGGTATTGATAATATTAGAGATTTTTATAGTGGTGATTTAAGATTCTTGAATCAATTTGTAAGAAAGGATTAAACATATGGAAGCGAGTTTAAAATTATTAAATCAATATGTCAAAGTTGATGATTTATCAGCAAAGGAAATTGCTGATCAGTTAACATCAATTGGTCATGAAGTTGAAGGAATGCATGCTTTTGCAAGAGGGGATAAGCTTGTTGTGGGGTATGTTCAAGAAAAAGTAGCCCATCCTGATAGTGATCATCTGAATGTTTGTCAGGTGGACATAGGAAATGGTCAGGTTCAACAGATTGTTTGTGGTGCGCCTAATGTTGATGCTGGGCAAAAAGTCATTGTGGCTTTACCAGGATGTGATTTAGGGGATGGATTTAAAATCAAGGAAACAAAAATCCGTGGTGTTGAATCTAATGGTATGATCTGTTCCATTGCTGAATTAGGTATTGATCAGCGATTATTACGTGAGGAAGATAAGGCTGGAATTCATGTCTTAGATGATGATGCGCCAGTTGGTGAAGATGCCTTAAAATATATGGGATATGATGATACTGTTTTGGAAATTGGATTAACACCAAATAGAGCTGATTGTATGGCTATGATTTCTTTAGCTTATGAAGTTGGTGCTTTATTAAGTCGTGAAGTTCAGATTCCACCATTAAAAGATTTGAATGAAAAAGAAAGTGATATTCAAATTGATGTGGAAACAGATTTATGTCCATTCTTTGGTGCAAAATTAGTGAAAGGTGTCACAACAAAAGAATCACCTGAATGGTTAAGAACATTTTTGATGGCAAGTGGTATTAAACCAATTAATAATGTTGTTGATATTTCTAATTTTGTGATGTTGGAAACAGGTCAACCTATTCATATGTATGATTATGATAAATTAAAAGAAAAACGTTTTGTTATTAAAACAGGTTTCCATCAAAAAGCAAAATTACTTGATGGTAAAGAATATGAAATTTTACCAGAAGATATCATTGTTTCTACAGATGAAGGAATTGGCTGTGTTGCTGGTGTGATGGGTGGAGATGATACAAAGATTGATGACAATACAGTGAATATTGTCGTTGAAGCTGCCACTTTCCATGGAGCAAGCTTAAGAAATACGGCACGTCGTTTAAATCTTTTAACAGATGCTTCACAGCATTATATTAAAGGTGCTATTGATACAGCAAATACACCAAGAGTGTTGAATCGTTGTGCGGCATTACTTCAGGAATTGGCTGATGCTCAAGAAATTTATCAAAGTGTGATGACACCATACCAAGTTGAAGAAAAAGTGATTACATTATCAACTTCAAGAGTTAATGATTTATTAGGAACATCTATTCAAACAGAAGATATATCACATATTTTAGATCGATTACATTTCCAATATACATTGGAAGATGAGTTATTTCATGTTACAGTTCCAACATATCGTAATGATATGAGTATGGATGCTGATGTTATTGAAGAAATTGCAAGAATGATTGGTTATAATTCTATTCCATCAACATTACCACTGATGGAAATGACAAAAGGGGCTTTAACACCTGTTCAAAGTCAGACAAGATGGATCAGACATTTACTTGCTGATTTAGGATTGCATGAAGTCATTACATATACATTAACTTCACCATCTATGGTTAATGATTTCAATCTTTTCCATCAGGGTGACTCTATTTCTTTAATGTTGCCATTAGGTGAAGAAAGAAGTGTGACAAGAAAATCATTGATTCCTTCATTATTGCAAGCTGTTAACTATAATTTGGCTCATGCCCAAAAAGATGTCTTTATTTATGAGATTTCACATACCTATTCACAAGATAGTGAAATTCAAAATTTAGCTATTGCATGTTCCGGTATGTATCATGATGTGGCATGGCAACAGCTACAACAAAAAGCTGATTTCTATTTTGTGAAAGGATTGGTGGAAACAATCTTTAAAAAATTGGGAATTGAAGAATCACGTTATACATTGAAACCTGTAGAAGAAGATAATCAGAATTTCCATCCTGGAAGAAGTGGATATCTGATGATGGGTCAAGATATTGTAGGTGTCATTGGCAAAGTCCATCCTCGTCTTGCAAAAAAATATGATGTGAAAGATGTATACGTTGCAGAGTTGAATTTATCTATATTATTAAATCTGAAAAAACGCGCGATTCATTTCACAGCTATACCACAATATCCAGCTGTTACAAGAGATATTGCATTAGTTATGGATAAAGATATACCTGTTTATGATGTGGTACGCTCTATCTGTAAAGCAAGTCGTTTAATCGTTGATACAAAGATTTTTGATGTTTATGAAGGGGAACATATTGAATCTGGTAAAAAATCTGTAGCCATTGCTTTAACATTCCAGGATGCTTCAAAGACTTTGGATGAAGCAACAATTAATGCTGCAATCGAACACATTTTAAATGTGGTGAAAAAAGATTATAATGCTTATTTAAGAGCTTAATTGCCTATTATATGAGAAAACTTTCAAAAAAACGTGTTGGCATTGCTGTATTTGGTGTACTACTGCTTTTTATGGCTGTGTATATCATGATCTGGAGACTTGGATTAAAGCTGGTTGATGGTGGAACAATAACAATGCAGGTTGGGGAAGAATTAAGTCAAGATGTTGAGGATTATTTGAATTTAACCTGGTATTTACCTTTTGAAAGAGAAAATATTATTTCAGAATGTCAGTTGACTTTTAGTGAAATCAAATATATGGATTCTGAAAACCGATGTCCTCAAATTGGAGAGTATGAAGGAACGATTACATATCATGATGAAACTTATCCTATTTCGATTCAAGTTTCAGATGATACACCTCCAGTTGTGGAATGTCAGGAATCAGTTGCTTATGGCACATCATCTTTTCAAATAGAAGATCTCATCACTGTGAGCGATAATTCACAGGAGGAATGTGATATTCAAATTGATGGAGATGTAGATGTTTCAAAGATGGGAACATATACGGTTCATGTCCGTGCTGAAGATCCCTATGAGAATGTTCAGGAAGAAACATTCGAAGTGGAAGTATTGGATTTAAAAGCGCCTGAAATAAGTATAAAACCTCAGATTGCTTATTTAAATGAAACATTTGATCCTTTATATGAAGTTTCTGCAACTGATGATGTTGATGGAGACTGTACAGATCAAATAGAAGTTTCTGGTGAAGTAAATACACAACAGGCAGGGACATACTCACTGACTTATACAGTCAGTGATCAATCTGGCAATGAGACCACTGTAGAGAGAGACGTCGTTGTTAAAGAAAGAGAAACGTCTTATCGTATATCAGATGTTCCTATGGTCTTGCAGTTGCCTGATTATTACAATGGTTGTGAGTCGGCTTCATCAACAATGTTATTACAATATTATGGATATGATGTGACCATTGAAGATGTCATCGCAGAAGTTCCTATAATTCCTCTAGAATATAAAGATGGACGTTTATATGGAGCTAATCCACATGAAGCTTTTACAGGGAGTATGTCCTCACGTGGTTATGGCATTTATGTAGAACCGATGGTTGAAGTTCTAGAAAATATGATTGATGAACAGAATGGGCAACATACTGTCACAAATCTGACGGGATCCTCACTGGAAGATTTGTTGGTTTATGTCGAAATGGGGCATCCTATTCAAATATGGGCAACAGCATCCTTACAGACTTATGAACAATCAGGGAAACAGGAATGGTATATTAAGACACTTGATGGTGAGTATACTGATGAAACGGTGACTTTTCCAGTGAGTGAACATTGTCTTGTGCTGATTGGTTTTGACGAAGAACATGTTGTTTTAAACAATCCTTTACAAGGATTAACTATTTGGGAACGCGATGCTTTTGAAATAGCATTTGAAGATATGGAATCTCAAGCTATTATGATTGATGATTAAGGAGAAATTAGTTCTCCTTTTTTGTTGTCCACAATTTTTGCCACTCTATTTTCTTGAAAATAGGTATGTTATAATACAAAAATATTCAAAAGAAGGGAGACAAAGATTTATGAAGAAGATTATAGGAATGCTATGTGCATTTGCAATTTGTACAAGTATGTCTTGTCAGTTTGTATTTGCTGAAGATCAATCTGATATGGTTTATTTTGAAGATAAGACTCTCGAGAAGCTTGTTTTACAACAAGTTGATAACAATGGAGATGGAAAGGTATCTAAGGAAGAAATGAAGAATCTTCATACGCTAGATGCATCTGGACAAGGTATAAAAAGTTTAGTTGGGATGGAGAATGCAGATTTAGTAGCGGATCCTGGTGCAGGAAGAGGATATGATTTTTCTGATAATCAAATTAGTGATATTTCACCTATAATACCGGCAATAAAAAAGAATATGCATATTGATTTAAGAAATAATCAAATTACAGATTTTTCATTATTATCACAATGTAATTTATATTCAGTAGCATATTCTGGTAACCCTGCTTCAGCTGATGAATATTTTAAGGCATGGAACTTGCCATCTGAACTTTATTTACCAGCTTCAACAGATGAACATCAAAGTATGGAAAATTTGATGTTTGTGAATCCATATGGATTTGTAGAACAAGGAGATCTAAATGCGGCATTTGGATTTTCAGATTTTAAAAGTGATGATGAGAGTATAGCACGTTTTGGTTTTACTGGAGTAGATAATTTTTTAATTGCCGGAAAAAAGGCAGGAGAAACAAATGTGTACATTTATCACGGAAATGAAAAACATACTATCCATGTCCATGTAGGAAATCCAGAGGCAACTGTTGGTGATGTTGTTGCTAAGGATACAAATGTGAAAGTCAATATTAATGCAAGACAGAATATTTTAGATTTCTTAGAACCAGATAGTGCATTATGGACTGTTTCCAACTATACATGGGAAAGTAGTGATGAAAAAGTTATCAAAGTAGATGGTGATGAACTTGTTTTTGTAGGAGATGGACAAGCAACTATTACAGGAACACCAAAAGCAGCAACATATAGTCTTAATGAAAATGGTGTGATTTCTTTTACAATCACTGTAGATATTAATAAGCAACAGACTCCATCACAATCAGAAACATCTACACCTTCAAAAGAAGAAACTCAACCTAGCCAATCTGTTCAAGAAAAACCTACAACGACAACACAAACAGATCAACCACAAGAAACACAGGTTCAAAAGGATGTGCCTCAAACATCTGATACATCTTTACCTTATTTATATGGTGGATTATTGCTTGCAAGTGTAGGATGTGTTATGATAAATCGTAGAAAATTGATGAAAAAATAAGATAATAAAGTGAAACGTAAGTGTTTCACTTTTCGTTTTTTTTATAAAGGAGTTATTTATGTCACTTTATTCAGAATATTTACGAAGATATATACATGAAAACAATATTAAGGTTGCTTCTTTGATAGAGTATTTACATATTGATAGATCAACAATGTATAAAATCATTAATGGGAAACGAAATCCATCAAACAAAGAACTTGTTGATAATATCGCTTATTTCTTTAAATTATCGCCTCAAGAAAGGCAAAAATATTTTTATTCATACTACTGTACTCTTATTGGGGAGAGGAGATATAGACAGTATAAAGAAATTGAAAGTTTCTTGTTACACTATAAGATTCCACAATATTTAAAATGGGAAGGAATATCTCATGATAAAGATAATAAAATGAAGGACATAATTGTCATTAAAGGTAAGGAATCTTTAAATTATTATATGCAATACTTATTAGAACAGGAATTATTGTTGGAGCATCCTCAAATTTATTATATAGGACAAAATCAGTATGATTTTTTATTGGATTTTTTGATGAATGTTGGCTATACACATGAATGTTTTTCATTCTATCAAATTTTATGTTTAGATAATCAAAATGAAATGATGATGAAAAATATGCAGGAAATAGAAAAATCAATCTTACTGTCTAACCATATTCCTCATTATTTTCCTAGATTTTATTATGATAATACATGTTCGCATTTTAGGAATATGAATCTTTTTAATCATATGTTGGTATGCTCATGTGGAGGAATCACTTTTACTGATGATTTTCAATATGGCTTGTTTTATACACAAAAAGAGGTTATTGATTTTTTGATGAATATCTATTACCAATATGAAATGGAGACACAACCATTAATAGATATTGTCACTTCTTTAGATGACCAATATGAAGTTGTTGGACAACTGATTATGAAAGAAAAGATAGAAGAGGGATATTTTTTGTCTAAAGAACCTTGCCTAGTAGCGTTGATTGATAAAGATATGTTGATGAAATATGTTCAACCAATTTTAAAAGAAAATCAGAATTTATATATGCAACTTCAAGAATATATTGAAACTGTTCAAACATTTATTAATAAGGATAAAATTTATTATTATAGGACTCTATCTGGCATTCAAAACTTTATAGAAACTGGTCGTGTACAAGAATTTCCTGAATATTGTTTGAAAACAGTAGATTTAAAGGATAGATTTGCTTTGATGCAAAGATTAAAAGAGCAAATAAAATCTGGAAATGTCAAGATTTTGACGGAAAAATATGAAAAAATGAGTGAAAATCTTCATATCTTTGTGACACCTGTATTTGGGTATATATTATTATCGGATTATCAAAGTTCTTTAAAATATATCAATTTTAAAGAGCAGAGTATCATTGAACAATTATTCGATTATATGAAGCTTTTACAAATAGAAAACTTATATGAAGATATTATTGTGAATCAAGAACAATCTTGTCGTTTTATTGATGATATGATTAGACATTATAATAAAAAAGAGTTATCTTAGAAAAATGATATTTATAGATTTCATTTTTTAAATAACTCTTTTTATTTGTTAACCCATGTCGATATAATTTTTTGTTTTGATGCGTTTATAGACTTGAAAAGCTGTTGATGAGATCAAGATAGCTAAAGCTAGAGAAATACTGATTCCTAAAGTTGATAAGAAACTTTCCATAAATAAATCATTCATTCCTTGAACAGCATATAGCATTGTATAATAAATACCACTTCCAGGTACTAATGGGAAACATCCAATAATAATGAAAATTGTTGCAGGTGCTTTAAAAACTCTCGCCATGATTTCTGATAACAATGAAACACATAACATAGCGATAAAGCTCTGTAAGAAAATATTATCTAATGATGCAAAAACTAAATAAACAAACCATCCTAAAGTTCCTAGAAAAGAACCTATCAATGAAAAACGTATGTTTTTTTGAATTCTAAAGATAAAGGTGAAACCAAAACATCCTATAAAGGCAGATAAACATTGTATAAATCCTTCCATGTTAGACTCCTTTCAAGACCATCATCATAATTCCCACACCAATGGCAATGCTGGCAGCAAGTAAAATAGCTTCAATCATACGGGAAAGTCCTGAGACGAAATCTCCTCCGATGATATCTCTTAAACTATTTGTAATGGCAATACCGGGAACCAATAACATTAATGTTCCAGTAATAACAGATTGCTGGTTGGTGATGAATTGTGTTTTTTGGGCAATAATCGCAATGCTGGCCAAAACCATACTAGAAAGAATTGTACGAACAATGACGTTGACATCAAGTCTTTCTAAAAGATAGATAAAATAATATAAAATCAAGCCAATCAATGCAGAAACAAGCATTTCAGTGAGATGTCCACCAAAAAAGGCACAAAACATAGCTGCAGATACAACGTATCCAATCAATATTAAACGATAGTTCAGTTTTTCAGATTCTATTTTATGGATGATTGTTTTGATTTCATCTAAAGTCAATTCCTGATTACTGATTTGACGGACAAGACAATTTAATTCATATAAATGATCTAAATGTGTACGATTGCTACGAGAGCGTCTTGAAGATTGATAAGGTGTTCCGTCATGGAGTGTTAATGATAATGTAAAATAAGAAGGAATAGCAAAAACTTCTATATCCTGAAAACCAAATCCTTCACACATTCTTTTTAATGATTCTTCAACACGATAAATTTCTGCACCATGTTTTAAAAGAAGTTGACCAATTTTATTAATTTGTTGGAGAATTTCTAATTCATTCATGTTTTCACCTCGCAATAAACAGTTATAACATAAATCTTATGAAATTTCATCATGAAATGAATCAATTAGGGGAATATGTGAAAATTCTTCGTGTATAAGTGTTTCTGGCGAAGATGATAATAATGATAATAAACGTGTAGCCTTGAGTTCAATATCTAAAGCAGGGTGGTGATGACGGGCAAAATTGGTCACTAAGACATAGGCACATGTTTTTTTGATGCGAGATAAATATTCTCTTCCTTTTTGATTCATAGCCAAAATACGCAAATAGTCAACATTTATGGCGTTTTTGATATCTTCTTTTGTGTTTTTCATTAAAATGTGAATCAGCATTCTTGAAATACGAGGACGTGTATATCTTTTAGAAGATAAGCAATCAATGAATTCTTCAATCGTTGAACAGCTCGAAATATGTTTATATAATAAATGTTCTAAACCTTCTTCTACCATATGATAGTTTTTAAGCTCTTTTAGTGATGATGTCAGAATCTGATAACGTAAATATGGAAAAAAATCTTGGAGCTGATAGATTTCATTTTGATAGAGATGAGGATGAGGTAATGTATGAGCGTATTCCTGATAGCTAAAAATAGCTTTTCTAATTGCAGAAGCACTGGCAATATTATTTAAATCAAGTCCATGATAAGTGTTGGTCCTTTGTAGACAATGGGGTGTTATAGGATATTGATGAGCGATAATTTCTTTCACATAACTGAGTCCTAAAAGATCATTGGGTGTTCGAATTTCTTTGCCCATAATATGCGAAAGAGCCTGATTACAGGCATCAGCATAACGTAAACCTGATTTCATAGCATTTTTAACATATGCATCATAGGTTTGCTGGTGTGTGAAAATTGTTGTTGCAATATCAATAAAAGTCGAAATGCGTCCATCTTCACTTCCAAAACAGATATCAGTAACTCCAATAGCAGCCAGTAATTCAATAGCACCTTTCGCAAAATAATCAGCACTTTGACAGGCATAGACAAAAGGAAGCTCAATGACTAAATCCACACCAAATTCGATGGCCAGCTGACTACGTTTCCATTTATCAATGATAGCCGGTTCACCTCTTTGAACAAAGGATGAAGACATCACAGCAATTGTATAATCAAACTGATCCAATGATTTTGCTTTTTGAATATGATAAATATGTCCATTATGAAATGGATTGTATTCAACGATTAATCCTAGTACTTTCATATGTTTAACCTCCTTGAGATAGTTTAGCATAGTTTGAGAAATAAACATAGTTTTACTTGAAAAGATAAGAAATATTCAACGAAAAATTTAAAATTCAATTGACATATTTCTGACTTTTATATATAATTGGCTATGCGATGTAAAGGGTGATTTTCTTGAAATGGAATTTACAATGGATTATTAAACAGAAAGATGGATGTTTTCATTTTGACGAAACATTGAATTTTCCACCTGAAATGTTCCATAATTTATCCCAAATTAATGGATTGAAAGATATTCGTGTTGAGGGAGATGGTCGTTTGGATATGAGAAATCATCAATTATACGTTGATTTTCAAATTCATGGACTCATGATTTTACCATGTGCCATATCTTTGGAAGATGTCGATTATCCATTTGAGATTGAATCAAGTGCTATATTTGCTTTTTATAAACCTCAAGAAAATGAAGAGGTTATTGAAGTCAAGAGAAACACTGTTGATTTGACACCTGTTGTTTTTCAAGAAATTATGATGGAAGTTCCTATGAGAGTTGTTAAAGAGGGGGCTTCTTTGAAAACAGAGGGTAATGGATGGAAAGTATTAAGTGAAGAAGATGAACGTGAGGATGAGGATTATATTGATCCTCGTTTAGCGAAGCTTAAAGATTATTTTAAGGATAAGGAATAAGGAGGTGTACCTATGGCAGTACCACAAAGAAGAGTTTCTAAAACAAGAAGAAACAAAAGAAGAACACATGACAAGTTAACAGTACCAGCTGTAGTTGTTTGCCCTGAATGTGGAGAATATAAATTATCTCATAGAGTATGCAAACATTGCGGAACTTACAACGGACAAAAAGTGTTATAAAAACTGCCCCTTATTTCAAGGGCTTTTTTTATGCATAAATACAAATAAGAGAATAGCAATTTCAGATTTTTTAGTTACTAATAGATATATAAAAATAGGAGAATTCTCATATTATTGTTTTCATCAATAGTATAAGAATTTCTCCTTGTCAGTATAACACTAAAGTCAAAAAGAATCGATTTGAGCTGTTCTCTTTTTTATTATTTAAGTTGTTGAATAAAGTTCTGAGGAAAGAGTTCATAAAAAATAGTTGAGTGCATATCCCCTTGAGGATCTTGCCAACTATTGTATTGAATATCATATTTTTTAAAACCAAGTTTTTCATAAACATGTTGAGCACGAAGATTATTCAAATCTGTACTTAAAATAATTTTTGAATAGCCCATATGAAATAGTTCTTGAATAAATAATGTGAGTATGTTTTGACCTAATCCATGATTTTGCATATTTATTTCACATATTTTGATACCAATTTCAATTGCGTCATCAAACGGGAAAAAGCACATTTCTCCAATTGGCTGATGTTTATATTCAATAATAAGGCGTTGTTTATAATTTTTGAGTTCTTCTTGTAGTTGTTCTTTAACTTTTTGAATTGTTGTATTGATATCATTTGGAAATCCGGCATGAGCCATCACTTTTCCGTCATTTCGCCATTGTGTAAGAATAGAGACATCCTTTTCTTTGGCATCACGAATCAGTATATCTTGATAAATTATTTTCATTTTCTACTATAAGAAATGTTTTGATTATTTCTTTCTTCTGCGATTTTTTCTTGTCGCAAGAAGACCTTCTTCTCTTTCGCGATAATCTAAAAAACTTCCTAAATCAAAAACTGTATAATTTTTTTGAATGAGTTTTTTACATGCTTTTTCACTAATTGCTTTATTAACTGCATAAATAAAATATTTTTTACTTTTATCAGGATAATTTTCCTCAAACCTATCTATAAGACGTAATGGGAAACATTCTGCACCTGCAATATGCAAATCGTCATAGTCTTTTAATTCATCTACACAGATAATTGTGATTTGATCAGGACTTTTTTCGTATTGACGAAATCCTTCATTAATATCTATTTTTTTAATTTCTATTTTTTTTCCAAAACCAAACATATCTTTATCCTCCAATACCTAACTATAATATCATTATTTCTTTCTTTTTTCTATTGCTTTTCTATATTTTCTGTGTTATTATTACATGGCAAAATCAATTGGCCTGTTGGAGAAACGGTTAACTCACATGCCTTTCACGCATGCATTCACGGGTTCGAATCCCGTACAGGTCACCAATATAGGGGCGTGGTTCAATGGTAGAGCATCGGTCTCCAAAACCGTGGACGCGGGTTCGATTCCTGCCGCCCCTGCCATGAGAAAGTAAGAGCGATTTATCGCTCTTTTTTTGTTCAATGAGTTATATAAAATAATGAAGTTGATCGCAAAAGAATATCTACCTGTGGAGGAAATATATTCGTCATTTGAAGAATATGCTATAATATTCCTTAAGGAAGTGAGATATTATGAATACAAAAGGATTTGGCTATTGTGGGTTAGCTTGTGATTATTGTCAAGATACTCCAGGTTGTGTAGGTTGTAAAAAAGGCGGATGTCCTGAAAAAGATTCTTGTAAAAACTATCAATGTTGCACATCTCAAAATTATCAGTATTGTTTTGAATGTCCGGATTTTCCATGCCATGATAGTATTTTACATAAGTTAAGAGTGAGAACATTTTGTCAATATATTCAAAGATATGGAGAAAAAGATTTAAAAAAGCATTTAGCAGACAATCATAAAAAGGGAATTAAATATCATTATAAGAACAAGCATATAGGAGATTATGATCAGTTTGATACGGAAGATGAGATTATAGAGTTTATAAGAAATGGGAAAAAATGATTATAAACAATTCATTCACATTGTATGAATACATCTTATCTTGAAAAAGATATCAATTCTTATAATTTTTATTGCTTTTGTATTTTATCGTAATATCTAAGTTATAGATGAAGAATCTTATGTGAATACTCGTATGAGTATGAGAGAAGTTTTTTGAAAAGTGAAGTCAAACATATATGATGAACAAAGATGAAAGGATGATCAATAGATGAAAAGAAAACTCAAAATTGCATTTGTGTGTGTTCATAATTCATGTCGTAGTCAGGTAGCTGAAGCATTAGGGAAAAAGTTTATGGGTGATCAATACGATTTCTATTCATGTGGAACAGAATTAAAGCCTCAAATTAATCAAGATGCTGTCAGATTGATTAAAGACATGTACCAAATTGATATGGAAAAAGATCAATATAGTAAATTAGTCCAGGATATTCCTCAAGTGGATATTGCTATTTCTATGGGATGCAATGTGAGTTGTCCATATATAGGGAAAGATTTTGATGATAATTGGCATTTAGATGATCCTACTGGGAAAAGTGATGATGAGTTTATAAAAGTTATAAAAGACATTGAAGAAAGAATAAAATCGTTACAATATTAAAGAATGTAAAGATATCAATAGAATGATAATGTAGATAAAAGGAGATAATGATGGACAAATATTTAGAAATAAAAAAAGAGTTTGAAGCCAATGAAGATAAAGATAATGCTATATCTATGTCAAAGTATATGAGAAATCTATTTTCCTTTTATGGATTACCTGCTTCAAAAAGAAAAGCTATCTATAAAGAATTTATGAAGAATGAGAAGAAACAAAAAAAGATTGATTGGCATTTTCTAGATATATGTTACGAAGATGAACATAGAGAATTTCAATATTTTGTTTGTGATTATTTGATGGTGATGAACAAATATTTAAGCTATGAAGATATTCCAAAAATCAAAAGATATGCAAAAATCAAACAGTGGTGGGATACCATAGATAGTTTAGATAGAGTCATTGGAGAAATTGGACTGAGAGATGAGAGAGTCAATGCTTTGATGTTAGAATGGTCCCAAGATAAGGATTTTTGGATCAGAAGACTCGCTATTGATCATCAATTATGCAGAAAAGAAAAAACAAACCCAGCCCTATTAGAACAAATCATAGTGAATAATTTTGGAAGTGATGAGTTTTTTATAAATAAGGCTATTGGTTGGGCTTTAAGAGATTATTCTAAGACTAATCCTGCATGGGTCAAAGAATTTATAAATAAATATGAAGGACAGATGAATAAATTAAGCATTAAGGAAGCAAGTAAGTATATTTAATAAATAAAGATTGATGTGAGTATGGAAAATGTTTTCAAAGAGAAAATGGCAGATGATAAGGAGAATAGAAATGATGAATATATTGATTGTGGAAGATAATACTGATATTAATCATATGATTAAGAATTATTTGATGAAAGCTGGATATCATTGTGAACAGGCTTTTTCTGGTACAGAAGCGTTGATGTATTTTCAAATGAATACATATGATCTGATTATTTTAGATTTGATGTTACCAGGAATGACTGGAGAATCTCTTTTAGAAAATATACGTCAAAGTTCTGATTTGCCTGTCATTATTTTAACTGCTAAAGATACATTAGATAGTAAAGTTGAAGTCTTGGGTGCAGGAGCAGATGATTATCTTTGCAAACCATTTGAACTGGAAGAACTTTTAGCACGAGTACAAGTCCAATTAAGAAAAAGAAATAAAAACAATTATGAGAATATAACATTTAAGAATTTGATTCTCAATCAATCTCTTTATGATGGGTTTATTGATCATCAACCCCTTCATTTAACAAAACATGAATATTTGATTTTAGAACTTTTGATGAAGAATATCAAAAGAGTTTTTACCAAACAGGAAATTTATGAATATGTATGGAATGATGATTATTATGGTGATGATAAGACTATCAATGTTCATATTAGCAATATTAGAAAAAAGATAAAACAATATACTAATGATGAATATATCAAAACAGTGTGGGGTATTGGATTTAAAATGGCTGAATAATATTCAGTTTTTTCTTTATACTTTCTTTATATTTGCTTGGCACTTTTTTTAACTTTGATTTTTATAATCATAATTGTATGAAGGAGGTATCATGATATGGAAGAAAACGTATTGGAGCTTTATGATTTATGTAAAACATATAAAGATACAAAAGCTGTATCTCATCTGAATATGAACATTAAAAAGGGTGATATATATGGCTTTATTGGGAAAAATGGTGCAGGGAAATCAACAACATTAAAAATGATTACAGGTTTGATTTTTCCAACATCTGGTGAAGTCAAGTTGTTTGGTGAAGAACGCAATGCATTGACGTCTCGAAGAATCGGATCATTGATTGAAACGGCTGGATTATATCCAAATCTTTCGGCTTATGACAATATGGAGTTAAAAGCTATTGCAATGGGGATTGATAGTAAAAATAAAATCAATGAGTTGTTAAGTTTGGTAAGACTTGATGCAAAGAGTAAGAAAGTTGTGAAAAAGTTTTCGTTGGGTATGAAACAACGATTAGGAATTGCTTTGGCACTATTAGGAAATCCAGATTTGCTGATATTAGATGAACCTATTAATGGTTTGGATCCAGAAGGAATTAGAGAAGTGAGAGAAATTATTCAATATCTGAACGATACGAAGAAAATGACAATCATTATCAGCAGTCATATATTAGGAGAGCTCAGCAAGATTGCCACGAAATATGGAATCATTCGAGATGGTCATGTGGTAGAAGAAATCACAGCTAAAGAATTGGATAAACGCTGTAGAAATTATTTGTCATTGAAAGTCAATCAGGCGGAAAAGGCTATACCTTTGCTTGAAAAGAATTTGAATATAAAAGACTATACTGTTCATGAAAATAATGAGATATGGATTTATGATAATGTGAAAAGTTCTGATGTTTCAATGCAACTTGCACAAAATGGTGTAGAAGTTAATCAAATTTATTATCAAAAACAGGATTTAGAATCTTATTTTCTAGAGAAATGTGGAGGTGAACAATCATGATTAATATGATAAAATCTGATATCAAAAGATTACTGAAAAGTAAAGGTTTCTGGTTTTCTTTAGTTATATTCATTTTCATTTATGTTATATCGATTTTTATGCAAACTTCAGCACAGGAAACAGGCACATTTTCTCCAACAAATAGTGCACCAGAACCAGGATTTTATATTTCTATTGATATCGTGGTCAAATCATTAAATTCTTTTGCAACAATGTTTGGTCATTCTTTTGGCACTTTAATTTTAGGTATCTACTTGGCTATCTTTGTATGTAATGAATACAGCAGTGGTTATATTAAGAATGTTGTGACTTTACCTAATGGTAGACTTGCAATCATTATTTCAAAAATTGTTGTAGCGGCATTTATTGATTTCATTATTATTTTATTATGTTATGGAATTGGCTTGATACTTGGTCATATCCTTATCGATGGGTTTATTGTTGAATCTATGGATGTTCTACTGAAATCTTCAACAGTCATGTTCGTTATGACTTTAGCGTTGTTTAGTCTGATTATTGTTATAACAACTGTATTTAGAAATAAAATAGCAGGTATCATTTTGGTATTATTAATTTCATCAGGTATGTTACAGCCTTTTTTGACATCATTATTTGATTTCATTCATCTATCATTTTTATCAGAGTATACATTATCTTCGCTTTTTTTAAATAGTGCTTTGGTGGAAGAGAATAATATTATCAAAGTCATTTTCACTTCTTTGTGCTATGTCATAGTTTATAATGCTATAAGTATAGCTATTACGCAAAAGAGAGATATTTAAATAAAAATCAATTGATAATTGTTAATGATAGTGAAGTTATCTATTTTATAGTATACTTGTTATATAAATTGATTATCTATGGAGGTGTTAGGGTATGATGGTGTTATGTCTTGTTTTTGGAATAATGACTGTTATAAGTCTGATATCTCTTTTTATTTTTTTAGGTGATATAAAAGATATGCTCAAACAAATTGATTATAAGAATAAGACCAATAGTCATTTTGAGATTTCTACTCAAAGTAGTCTTCCTTCCATCAAAAAACTACAGCTGGAAATCAATGAGCTTTATGAAAATATCAATGAAGTTGAAGAACGAGCCTCTAAAAAAGAAAAAGAAATGAGAACACTGATGTCGGGTATATCTCATGATATAAGAACACCTCTGACAAGTATCAAAGGCTATCTGAAACTGATAGAGGAAGCCGATGATGATCAAGAAAGAAAAAAATATTATGATATTGTTGAATATAGGTTGGATACATTAGGGTCAATGCTGGAAGATTTATTTGTCCATTCAAAGATAAGTGATAGCGAATATGAATTAAAAAAAGAAAGTGTTGAAATATTTCCAATAATTTGTAAGGTCGTGGCATCATTTTATGATGATTTCGAAAAGAAAAATATAGAGCCCATCATTCATTTTTCAAATGAACACTTGAGAGTCACGGCCAATCAGGATATGTTGATCAGAATGATTCATAATCTGGTCAATAATGTATTAAAGCATGGTTGTGATGACTTTGAAATTAAAGAAATAGATAACAAGATCTTCTTTATCAATAAAGTACAAAATTGTGAACAAATTGAAGTCGATCGCTTATTTGATAGATTCTATCAAGCAGATTTATCAAGACATCAGAATTCTACTGGATTAGGGTTGTCAATTGTGAAACAGATTGCTGAAATTCACGGTTGGTCTATTAATGCCTGTATAGAAGATAATAAGTTAACGATTATGATAGATATGAAATATGATGATAGATGAGATGATTTATAATTTTATAGAGATAACTATATTGATATTGACAATAGGAAGCCTATGGGTGTATTATAACAGTGTTATATAACACTGTTATATAAGGAGGTAAAAATGCAAGATACATCAAATGTAACACTGAATAAAATTCAACAGGCAGCCATTGATGAATTTTTGGAGAAAGGATTTAGAGGTGCTTCTTTACGTCAAATTGTTAAACATGCAGGAGTGACGACAGGAGCTTTTTATGGTTATTTTTCCAGTAAGGAAGCTTTGTTCGCTTCGATTGTGGAACCACATGCACAGACTTTAATGGAACATTTTATGCAAGCTCAGCTTCAGTTTGCTGACTTACCAAAAGATGAACAACCTTCACATATAGGAATTGAATCAAGTTCATGTGTGAACTGGATGGTTGATTATATCTGTGACCATCGTGAGCCTGTTAAACTTTTATTATTAAAAGCTGAAGGAACGAGTTATGAAAATTTTGTTCATAATATTGTTGAAGTTGAAGTCGAATATACTCTTAAATATATGGATGTTTTAAGGGAGTTAGGACACACAGTACCTCAACTGGATAGAACTTTATGTCATATTATTGCAAGTGGTATGTTTGGAGGGATTTTTGAAGTTGTTATTCATGATATTCCTAAAGATCAAGCTATGCGTGATGTAGGACAGCTTCGAGCATTTTATACTGCTGGTTGGCTAGCATTAATGGGAGAAAAATAAATGCAGCAACCTGCAATTTTTTACCTCTGAAGTTAGCTTATACTAACAACTGTGAATATTGATAGAGGAGGGTTAAGATGGAAGAAAAGAAAAAGAGTGCACTTACGACTTTATTGGCGTATGCTGGAAACTATAAAGCTTTGACTTTTATTGGTCTTGCTTTATCTGCAATCTCAATGCTTTGTAGTATTGTGCCATATGTTTGTATTTGGCTTGTTGTAAGAGATTTGATTGCAGCGATGCCAAATTTCAGTCAAGTTCAAAATGTAGAAACATATGGATGGATTGCTTTTGGTTTTGCTGTGCTAGGTATTGGACTGTATTTTGTTGGTTTATTATGTACGCATTTGGCAGCTTTTAGAACGGCTGAAAATATTCGAAAAATAGGAATGAATCATATTATGAAAGCACCACTTGGTTATTTTGATAACAATGCTTCAGGACTCATTAGAGGAAGACTGGATAGTGCTGCTAATGATACAGAAACACTTTTAGCACATAATCTTGCTGATATTGTGGGAACCATCGTCTTATTTGTTGGGATGATCATCTTAATGTTTGTATTTGATTGGCGTATGGGGGTGGCATGTCTTTTATCAGCGGTTATTTCCATCATGGCTATGTTTTCCATGATGGGTGGCAAAAATGCTAAAATTATGGAAGAATATCAGGCTGCTCAGGATAGAATGACAAAAGCTGGAACAGAGTATGTTAGAGGAATTCCCGTTGTGAAAATTTTTCAACAGACAGTTTATTCGTTTAAAACTTTTAAAAAAGCTATAGAAGAATACAGTGATAAAGCTGAATACTATCAGGGAAAAGTTTGTCGTATTCCTCAATCATTGAATTTGACTTTTACAGAAGGAGCTTTTATCTTTTTGGTACCTGTTGTCATTTTTCTATTTCCAAGTGCATTACAAACTGGACGTTTGAGTGAGTTAGTGACAAACTTTGTATTTTATGCTGTTTTTTCAGCAATCATTTCAACTTCACTCGCAAAAATCATGTTTGCTTCATCAGGTATTATGTTGGCAAATATAGCTTTAAGCCGTATCGATTTGGTTATGAAAGCTCCAACGCTTGAAAAATGTGTTCATCCGAAAATGCCAATAGACAATAGCGTTGTTTTTAAGAATGTCAGTTTCACTTACCAGGATTCTTGTGTTCCTGCATTATCACATATTTCTTTTCAAGTAGAACCGGGTCAGACAGTTGCACTTGTTGGACCATCTGGTGGAGGAAAAACAACTGCAGCCAGTCTGATACCACGTTTTTGGGATGTAGACAGCGGTGTTGTTGAAGTTGGACATGTGAATGTTAAAGAAATCGATCAACATGTTTTGATGGATCAAGTTGCTTTTGTTTTTCAAAATACAAGACTTTTTAAAACATCAATCTTAGAAAATGTAAAAATTGCTAATCCAAATGCTTCAAATGATGACGTTATGCGTGCTTTGAAAGCGGCAAGATGTGAGGACATCATTGAAAAATTGCCTCGTGGCGTTGATACAGTTATTGGAAATGAAGGCACATACCTTTCGGGAGGAGAACAGCAACGTATTGCTTTGGCACGTGCTATTTTGAAAAATGCTCCTATTGTTGTATTGGACGAAGCCACTGCTTTTGCAGATCCTGAAAATGAAGTTCTTATCCAAAAGGCACTCAGTGTTTTATGTAAGGATCATACAGTTATTATGATTGCTCATCGTTTGTCAACTGTTGTTAATGCGGATAAAATCATTGTTTTAGAAGATGGACATATTGTGGAAGAAGGGACTCATAAAGAACTGTTGAATCAAAATGGTCTGTATCATAAGATGTGGACTGATTATAATCAGGCAGTCAAATGGAAAATCACAAGTGGAAAGGAGGCATTATAGATGTTTGGGACAAATTTTAAGCGTAAATATGCCTTAACAGATAAAGGCGTTCAGAATGTTAAAAAAGGAACATTTTGGACAGTCATCGTTAATATTGTTGTTATGGGTGGTGTCAGTGTATTATATCTGTTAATGAAAGATTTAATGGCAATTTTAACGGGCAATCAAACAGAAATCAATGTGATAACAATTCTGATTTTATTGGTTGCATTTGTGCTTTTATCATTTGTCACACATTTTCAACAATATACAGCTACTTATGGACTTGTATATGGTGAGGTCAAAGCAACAAGAATTTCCTTGGCAGAAAAACTTCGTCAATTGCCACTAGGATATTTCAATAAAAAAGATATTGCTGATTTAACTGAGACAATCATGGGAGATGTGAATCGTATGGAACATGTCTGGTCACATGTTCTAGGTTATTTACATGGATCTTATGTTTCAACAGCATTGATTGCAGTTTTCTTATTTATATATGATTGGCGTTTAGCTATTGCCTGTCTTTGGGGTGTTCCGGTTGCTTTTATTCTTTTATTTGGCTCAAGAAAGTGGACAGCAAAAGCATCTGAAAAATTGAAACAGGCAGCTGTCAAAGTTTCTGATGGAATTCAGGAAACATTAGAAAATGTAAGAGAAATTAGAGCGACAAATCAGGAAGAAACTTATCTTCAGGGACTTTATCAAAAGATTGATGAACATGAAAGTGTTATGATAAATGGCGAACTCGTAGCCGGTATATTTGTCAATGCTGCGAGTGTTATTATGCGTTTGGGTGTCGCGACGACAATCTTGGTTGGTGCCAATCTGATAGTTCATGGTCAAGTTGATTTTATGGTATTATTTATGTTTTTGCTGGTCATTACAAGAATTTATGCACCATTTGATCAAAGCTTAGCCTTGATTGCTGAGATGTTTGTCTCACAGGTTTCAGCTAATCGTATGATGGAAATCTATGATATGCCTGTTGCTTCAGGACACGACTCTTTTGAGCCTCAAGGACATGATATTGAATTTCAACATGTTTCCTTTGCCTATGATAATCACGATGTTTTAAAAGATGTCAGTTTTATTGCTAAGGAAGGTGAGGTAACAGCTTTAGTTGGACCTTCTGGCTCTGGTAAAAGTACTTGTGCCAAATTGGCAGCACGTCTTTGGGATGTCAAAAAAGGAGCAATAAAAGTAGGGGGAATAGATATTCAAACTGTTGATCCAGAAGTTTTATTGAGTGATTATTCAATGGTTTTTCAAGATGTTGTCTTATTTGATGATAGTATCAAAGAAAATATTCGTCTCGGAAAAAGAGGTGCCACGGATGATGAGGTATATGCAGCTGCCAAAGCAGCAAATTGTGATGAATTTGTGCAGAAGCTTCCAGATGGTTATGATACATTTATAGGTGAAAATGGAACAAAATTATCTGGAGGAGAAAGACAAAGAATTTCAATAGCCAGAGCTCTTTTGAAAGATGCTCCCATCATTTTACTAGATGAAGCCACAGCAAGTCTTGATGTTGAAAATGAGACAAAAGTTCAAGAAGCATTATCAAGACTTTTGGTCAACAAAACTGTTCTGGTTATTGCTCATCGTATGCGAACAGTACAATCTGCTGATAAGATTATTGTTTTGGAAGATGGAAAGGTCAAGGAAGAAGGCTCTCCAGCAACTTTATATGCTCAAGATGGTCTTTATCGTCACATGGTGGATTTACAAAATGAGAGTTCTAAGTGGCAGATTGATAATAATGAAGTTTCATGAGATATCCTCTTATAAAAGTTGATAAGTGAAATCATAAAAACCCTCATATCAGTTATGAACTGTATGAGGGTTTTCAAAATAAATCAAATATGTGAAATATTATGAATTCATTTGTGTCTCTATTAAGGAAATAAAGAATGATGATAAAGAAACTCACTGACTTTAAAATAAATTGATATGTCATAAAATCATCTTGATCAATGACTTGATCTTTCATTAAATCAATAATTCATTCATTAAATTCATCTAACAGCAATTCCTAGATCTTTATATCTAAATATTGATATAAACGAATCATTAATGAATTGTTTGATAAATTGATCTCTTTTCCATTTCGATACAGATTTATCAGTCATACCTATCAATATTGGCTAGCTCTTTTTGTGTCATATTTTTTCAGCATTTTACAATGGATTTTCCAACTTAAGTCCATATCCTTAAGATCCTAACATGATTATAAACAATTTGGCAGTAAACGTATATTAACGTGAAGTGGAATAAGAGGAATTTCAATTCCAATTTCATAAAATATATAAATATGATATATTAAAAATAAGAAAACAGACTATGGGAGGGAGAAAAGCGAATGACTTTTGATTATAAAAAGGAATATAAGGAATTTTATATGCCTAAAAACAAGCCAAGTATTATCACCATACCGCAAATGAACTATATTGCCCTCAGAGGGAAAGGTAATCCCAATGATGAAAATGGTGATTATCAACAAACAATAGGTCTTTTGTATAATATTGCCTATACATTAAAAATGAGTTATAAAAGTTCGTATCAGATCGATGGCTTTTTTCAATATGTTGTTCCACCATTAGAAGGTTTCTGGTGGCAGGAAGGGGTTAAAGGAATGGATTATCAGAGAAAAGATGATCTTTGTTTTATTTCTTTGATTCGCTTACCAGATTTTGTAAAAAAGGAAGATTTTGATTGGACCATTCATACGGCAACGCAAAAAAGAAGCAAGATTTTTCAAGAGTAGAATTTTTGACATATGATGAAGGATTATGTGTACAATGTATGCATATTGGCAGTTATGATTATGAACCTCAAACCGTATCACTGATGCATGAATATATGGAGAATATGGGTTATGTATTAGATATTAATGAGCATCGTTTTCATCATGAGATTTATTTGAGTGATCCAAGAAAGACAAAAGTAGAAAAACTCAAAACAGTGATTAGACATCCAATCAAGAAAAAATAATAGAAAGGAAGGATCGAGGATATGAGTTGTTTTATCAGACAATGTTGCGTCGATGATGCTGGAGATATTTATCGATTGAATAAAGATGAAATGGGCTATGACTATTCTATAAAACTAACAGCTCAGAAAATAGCAGATTTATGTCAGTCATCAAATGATCGTATTTATGTTGCTGAAGAAAATGGCAAGGTTATTGGATATGTTCATGCTAATAACTATGATACGCTTTATTTTGGACATATGAAAAATATAATGGGGATAGCTGTATCATCGTTATATAAACGTCAAGGTATAGGTTCCTTACTTTTAGCAGAGGTAGAGAAATGGGCACGTGAGGATGGAGCTATAGGTGTGAGACTTGTTTCTGGGGTAATGAGAAAAGATGCTCATGAATTCTATCGTCAAAACGGTTATATTCACGAAAAAGAACAAATCAATTTTAAAAAATACTTTTAAAGAATAAGAAAATAATTTTTAATTGATGGGTCATATTTTTTCTAATATCTCATATCTTTATGTTATAATAAATATAAGTAAAGGAGGAATGAGATATGGCTCAAAGTTTAAAATTTACTGTTACAGATCCAGTTGGACTCTATGCAACTCCAACAACTGAATTGGTGAATACAGTTAAACAGTTTATTTGTCATGTAACATTAAATTATGGAAATAAAAGTGTCAATTTAAAAAGTATGATGGGAGTTTTATCTTTAGGAATTCCAACAAAAGCACAAATAGAAATCGTTACTGATGGTGAAGATGAAGAAAAAGCAATAAAAGTGATTAAAGATAAAATTAATGAGTTGGGAATTTCAACAATTGAATAATGATATAAAGGTATTCAATCTGGAATACCTTTTTTATTAGAGGAATCATTCAAATGATTTGAGAAAGATGAAAAGATGTGAGATACTTAAAAAAAGGAGGCTTGATTCATGATTCAATATATTAGAAAAAGAGATGGGCGTATGGACCGCTTTGATGTTAATAAAATTGCTGGAGCTATCTACAAGGCTTTTCAGGCGACAGAAGCCAAATATGATTTAGATGCAGCGATTCGTTTGGCACATGTTGTAGAACAGAAATTGGAAGATCGTCATACTGAATTGCCAACAGTCGAGTTGGTACAGGATACAGTTGAAGAAACTTTAATAGAAAAAGGTTATGTGCGTATTGCCAAAGCATATATCTTATATCGTGCAGAACGTACCCGCTCGAGAGATCGTAAGTCACGTTTAATGAAAACCTTAGAAGAAATTACTTTTCAGGATGCGAAGGATAGTGATTTGAAAAGAGAAAACGCAAATGTCAATGCCGATGCACCAATGGGGACAATGTTAAAATATGGGGCTGAAGCAGCCAAGCAATTTAATGAGATGTTTGTTTTAAATCCTTTACATAGTGCGGCACATCGTTCAGGAGATATTCATATTCATGATATGGATTTTTTAACCCTAACAACAACTTGTACACAAATAGATATTATTGATTTATTTAAAGGTGGTTTTTCAACAGGACATGGGGTTTTACGTGAACCAAATAGTATTACAACATATTCTGCTTTAACATGTATTGCGATTCAATCTAACCAAAACGATCAACATGGCGGACAGGCCATTGTCAATTTTGATTATGGAATGGCAGAAGGCATTAGGAAATCCTATCGTAAATGGTATTCGAAAAGTGTCAAAGAAGCCTTAACTTTATTGAGTGATGTTGCGGTTGATGATGTTATGAAAGAATTACAATCTCTTGAAGAAAAACCATCATTGAGTGATGAAACTTATTTTTTAAAGGAAAAAAATATTTTGGTTAAATATCATGTATCTGATGAAATCATAAAACGTGTACAGAATTTTGCAAAAGAGCAAGCCTATCAGGATACAGATAAGGAAACATATCAGGCCATGGAAGCGTTGATTCATAATTTAAATACAATGAATTCTCGTGCCGGAGCACAAGTTCCTTTTAGTTCTATTAATTATGGAATGGATACGAGTATTGAAGGACGAATGGCCATGAAGAATGTTCTTTTAGCAACAGAAGCTGGATTAGGTGGTGGAGAGACACCTATATTCCCTATCCAGATTTTTAGAGTTAAGGAAGGAATTAACTATCAAAAAGGAGAACCTAATTATGATCTTTTTAAGTTGGCTTGTCGTGTTTCTGCAAAACGTTTATTTCCTAATTTTTCTTTTGTTGATTCTACGTTTAATAAGCAGTACTATAAAGGAACGCCAGAAACGGAAATTGCTTATATGGGATGTCGAACAAGAGTGATGGGAAATGTTTATGATCCTACTCGAGAAGTGTCTCCTAGACGTGGCAATTTGAGCTTTACTTCTATTAATTTACCTCGTTTAGCAATCAAATCTAAAGGAGATATAGATGAGTTTTTTGAAAAATTAGATCAGCTTATTGATTTATGCATCGATCAATTGTTAGAAAGATTTGAAATTCAATGTAAAAGAAGAGTCATGAATTATCCATTTTTAATGGGTCAAGGTGTATGGATGGATTCCGAAAAACTAAGTCCCAATGATGAAGTGAGAGAAGTTTTAAAACATGGGACCCTAACCATTGGTTTTATTGGGTTAGCTGAAACCCTTAAGTCTTTAATAGGCTATCATCATGGTGAAAGTGAAAAAGCTCAGATTTTAGGATTACAGATTGTGGCACATATGCGTCGTAGAGTAGATGAAGCATCACAAAAATATCAATTGAATTTCTCCTTAATAGCAACACCAGCTGAAGGTTTATCTGGACGTTTTGTGAAATTGGATAGAGAGCTTTACGGAAAAATAGAAGGTGTAACTGATCGAGAATATTATACAAACAGTTTTCATGTACCCGTTTATTATCCAATCAGTGCTTTTGATAAAATTAAAATTGAAGGCCCTTATCATGAATTAACGAATGGAGGCCATATCAGTTATATTGAAATGGATGGAGATCCAACAAAGAATTTGATGGCATTTGAAAAAATTGTGAGAGCAATGCATGATGCAAACATGGGATATGGGGCTATCAATCACCCGGTAGATCGTGATCCTGTCTGTGGCTATAATGGCATTATTGATGATGTATGTCCAAAGTGTGGGCGCAGTGAAACACAACACGAAGGTTTTGAAAGAATTCGTCGTATCACAGGTTATCTGGTAGGCACGCTAGATCGTTTCAATGATGCGAAAAGAGCAGAAGAAAAAGATCGTGTGAAACATGGACTCAATGAAGATTAGATTATATGGTGTTGTGAATGATTCCATAGTTGATGGTCCGGGTTTGCGTTATACTGTTTTTACTCAGGGCTGTCTGCATCATTGTGTAGGATGTCATAATCCACAAAGTTGGGATTTAGATGGTGGTTATGAAGAAGATATTGAAACAATTGTTGATGAAATCTTACGCAATCCTCTTTTGGATGGTGTGACATTTTCCGGTGGAGAGCCCTTTTTACAGGCGCGTCCATTGATTGCACTGATTCATCAATTACAAAAGCATAAATCATTGCATTTGATGATTTATAGTGGATATACTTATGAAGAAATTCTTCAATTAGGAGATGAAGCTAAAGAGCTTTTATCATTATGTGATACATTAGTAGATGGACGTTTTGATTTATCTTTAAAAAGTCTTCGCCTCATTTATAAAGGCTCTTCTAATCAGAGAATCATTGATATTCAAAAAAGTTTACGCTGTCACAAAGTCTGTGAACAGAAGGTTAACGATTATGGGGAATTTGTAGATTAAGCAAATTCCTTTTTTCTTATACCAAATAGAGATGTTTTTTTGTATAATAAAAAAGACAAGGAGGAAAATGATGAAACCTTTATTATGTTTTGATGTTGATGGAACATTACGAGATAATGTTCATCATCAAGTGTCTTTATCTACACAAAAAGCATTACGCATGTTAAAGCAAAATGGCTATCATATGATTATTTCATCTGGTAGAGGATTAGATTCTTTAAAAAAAACAGGAATCATGGATATGTTTCAATGGGATGGATTTGTATGTAATAATGGACAATTGGTCTTAGATGCCCAAAAGAAAGAAATATCTCATGCTTTCATGGATCCTCAAGCTGTTGAAGAAGTGATTGCAATTGCCAAACAATATGATTATGCAGTCACTTTAAAATCAAAACAGCGTATCATAACCAAAGAGCCTGATGAGTATGTTTTACAGACGCAAAAATATTTTCATAATCAGATTCCACCAGTTGGTCATTATCATGGGCAACCTGTTGAAGCCATGATTGTTTATGGACCTATGGGATATGATTATGCTCCATTTTTAAAAGTCAAAGGCGTTCATGTCTTACCAGGAGAATCTACATATGCTGATGTCACAATTGCAGGTTTATCTAAAGCGACAGGAATTCAACAATTGATGCATTTATTAGGTCTTCATGAATATATTGCTTTTGGAGATTCATTGAATGATGTCGATATGTTTAAAGAGGCGACAATCAGTGTAGCTATGGGTCAAGGAAATGAACAACTCAAACAAATGGCAACTTATGTCACAAAACCAATAGAAGATGATGGGATATATCATGCCTGTCTTCATTTAGGACTCATTCAAGAAGGGAAGTGAAAAAATGACAAAAGAAGAGGCAACAAAAAAAGCCCACGCCATGGGGGCTTATCTTGATAGCGAGCAAGCAGACAAGGAAACACATGATTTTGATGATTTATGGCAAAGTCTTTATGATGTCTGTCAGCTGGCAACTTTTGGAATTGTAGAATTAACACAGGAAGAGATAGATGAAGCTATGGATTGGCTTAAAGAAACACAATCACTTACAAAATTATATAAAACAACAGAGATTTATTTTTCATAAGGAGGAACAATTTATGAAAGTTGTTGATATGCATTGTGATACAATTTCAGAAATATATTTAAAAAGACAATCAGGTCAAGATATTTCTCTTAAACACAATGATTTACATTTGAGTTTGGATACTATGAAACAGGGGGATTATTTATTACAGAATTTTGCAATGTTTACACCTTTGCATAAGGCTGATCATCCTATGCAATATGCTCATGATCTGATTGATACTTTTTATCATGAAATGAATCAATATTCTGATATGATTGGTGTGATTCAAAATTATCAGGATATCATTGATAATGCCAAACATCAACGTATGAGTGCTATGTTGACATTGGAAGAAGGTGCTGTTATACAAAATGACCTTCAAAATTTACAACATTATTATGATTTAGGTGTACGTATGATTACATTGACTTGGAATTTTCCTAATGGAATAGGATATCCTAATTTTTCAATGGATGATGCGCAACATGGTTATCATATATGTGATAGTGAAAATGGTTTAACTGAATTTGGAAAAGCTTATGTTCAGGAATGTGAACGCTTAGGTATCATTATTGATGTTTCACATCTTTCTGATGCTGGTTTTGAAGATGTTTATAAAATCACAACAAAGCCATTTGTTGCTTCACATTCTAATGCTAGAAGTGTTTGTCCCCATGCACGTAATTTAACTGATGAGATGATATTAAAATTAGCAGAACGTGGTGGTGTCATGGGAATGAATTATGCTGCTGATTTTCTTAGTGAAAATCATGGCGATCAATCTCTTTCTAAGATTGATGATATTGTCAAACATATTCTTTATATCAAAAATTTGGCTGGTATAGATTGTATCGGCTTGGGTAGTGATTTTGATGGAATTCCACCATATCTGGAACTTCAGAATGCATCTTATTTGCCAAAGCTCGAAAAAGCTTTGTATGCAGCTGGTTTATCTCAGGAAGAAGTGGAAAAGATTTTTTATAAAAATGTATTAAGAGTTTATCAAAATGTATTAAAATAAAAAAGCAGAGAGGTGGGAGTCCTCATCTGCTTTTTTTGATATCAGTTTGGGAAAGGATATCATGAAGTAGTCAAATTTGAAGGGAAAACAAATTATTTCTGACTACGCTTTATAATATAACATGTTAATGTGTTCAAAATTCAAAGAAATTGTCAAAAAATATGTGATAAGGTTGATGGGTGATAAATTTCACTATATTTCATAGATGATTTTATGTTATAATCAAATAAAGTCGAAATAGGGAGGTTTTACTCTTTATGAAAAAGATTTGTCTATTACTTATGATTGGACTTTTGTTGGTGGGATGCCATTTATCTGCATCATCACAAACATTATCATATTCAAAAGAAGAATTTACAAATGGAAAGATATATCAGTATCAGGATATGTTGTTATATGTTTATGAAGATGACAATCAGAAAGGATTTCATTTTCAATTTGAACTCAATCAGTCAGGTATTGGAGATTATGCCAGTTATGTAGATGCATCACATCAAAAAGCAACTTGTTATTTATCTCATCAAGAAAATTGTCAGCTTGTTTTTACTTTAGACAATGACTCTATTCTTGTAGAAGCCAATGAAGAGGAAGGTTATTTAAGTGCCAATTTATCTGGAAAATATATTTTACAGGGGGATGTAGAGTGAAAAATTTGTTTTATAGATTAATCATATTTTTAGATACTGCACAGGAAAATGATACCAATTATCAAATTGCATGGTTTATGGCAAATAATTTCTATCGTATTGCTAATATGAGAATTAGTGAGTTGGCTGCTGAGTGTTTTGTTTCTCCAGCTACGATTTCACGCTTTTGCAGAGCATTGGGATATGAAAATTTTGCGCATTTAAAACATGAATGCTATACATTTCATTCTCATGATAAAAAGTTTAATAATTTGATTAATATTCCACTAGAAATGATGAGAGACCATCCTGAACAGGCAACACAGCAATATATTCAGCAGGTCATTCGATATATTTCTGATTTGCCTCAATTTTTAGATTGGAAAGAAGTTGATGCTATTTTAAAACTCATTCATGATAGTGAGTCAGTGGCATTCTTTGGAACACAGTTTTCACAAAGTGCTGCCTTGCATTTTCAAACGGATTTGTTGATGCTGGAGAAATTTACAATGGCTTATATGGATTCTTCGCGTCAGTTAGAATGTGCTAAGGAGCTTAATGAAGATAGTGTGGCGATTATTATGACGGTGAATGGTTATTTTGCTAATAGTAATTCTAAGATATTCCAATATTTAAAGAAGTCTAGATGTAAGGTTGTTCTTATAACATGTCATCCACAATTAGATTTAAAAATTCCAATTGATCATAAACTGATTTTAGGACGTTCAGAAAATCGTAAAACAGGTAAGCATAGTCTTTTGACAGCAGTTGAGCTGATGTCATTAAGATACTATTGCTTATATTATCCATCACTTCAAGAATTACAGGGACATCTTCTTTAGTCCTTTTTTTCTTGTGATAGCATGAAAAATTATATATAATGAAACACATAAAGAGGGTGAAAAATATGAGAGAGATCAAACAGGAACAAATTATTGAAGCTGTCAAATCATTGTGCATGGAAGCAAATTATGAACTGCCTCAAGATGTGCAAAAAGCTATTTTTGATGCCTATCAAAATGAAGATGGGGAATTAGCCAAAGAAACACTTGGTATTTTAAGAAAAAATGCTGATATCGCACGCACATCAACGATGCCAATTTGTCAAGATACGGGTATGGCTTGTGTTTTTGTGGAAATGGGTCAGGATGTTCATGTACAAGGATCCCTTCAAGAAGCAATCAATGAAGGAGTTAGACAAGGATATCAGCAGGGATATTTAAGAAAAAGTATTGTTGATGATCCGGTTTTTGATAGAAAAAATACAATGGATAATACACCTGCGTTTATTCGTTATGAAATTGTTGCAGGTGATCAGTTAAAGATAACAGTTGCACCAAAAGGATTTGGTAGTGAAAACATGAGTCAGCTGAAAATGTTAAAGCCAAGTGATGGTGTAGAAGGAATTAAAGAGTTTGTTTTAAAAGTTGTCAATGATGCAGGACCAAATGCTTGTCCACCCATGGTTATTGGTGTAGGTATTGGAGGCTCTTTTGATTATGTGACATGGCTTGCTAAAAAAGCAATGTTAAGAGAAATAGGAACACACCATCCCGATCAACGTTATCAGGCATTAGAGGTTGAGTTGTTGGATAAGATTAACCAATTGGGGATAGGACCAGCAGGTTATGGAGGCAAGACAACAGCTTTATCATTAAATATTGAAACTGCTCCTACACATATAGCAGGGATGCCAGTTGCTGTAAGCATCTGTTGCCATGTAGCGAGACATAAGGAGGTTATTTTATGATAAAACATCTGACAACACCATTGATATCACAAGATGTTGAATCTTTAAATGCAGGTGATCAGGTTCTGTTATCAGGAGTGATTTATACGGCGAGAGACGCAGCCCATAAACGCTTGATAGAATTGATTGAAAATGGAAAGACGTTGCCCTTTGATGTAAAAGACCAGATTATTTATTATGTCGGACCTACTCCTGCAAAACCGGGTACTATATTTGGTAGTGGGGGACCAACGACTGCAGGACGTATGGATGCTTATGCTCCAAAACTTATGTCATTAGGTTTAAAAGGAATGATTGGCAAAGGTTATCGTCAAGACAGTGTTAAAAAAGCTATTCAGGATTATCAGGCTGTTTATTTTGGTGCTGTTGGTGGTGCTGGAGCATATATTTCACAATGTATTCAATCATGTGAAGTGATTGCTTTTGATGATTTGGGGCCAGAAGCTATTCGTCGTCTGGTTGTGAAAGATTTACCACTGACTGTGATTATAGATTCTCAGGGACACGATTTATATGAAAGAGGAAGAGCACAGTATTTAAAGGAGCATCATAATGACCATTCAGGATTATAATGAAGTAGATATTTTATATACATTGATGTCCTATGTGAATGTTTCATCACCCCAAGATATGTATTATTCTATTGCCCATACAATTCTCACTCATATTGATCAGATTCCAGGAATTAGCATTAATGATTTGGCTGATTTGTGTTATACCTCTCCAGCAACGATTTCTCGTTTTTGTAAAGATATGAATTGTAAAAGTTTTGTGAATTTTAAAGAAGAAATAGCGATTGCTTTAGAAATTGCTAGAAATGAAATTCATTTTTTACCAGAGGAATCAAAAAAGATTACAGAAAATCCTGAATATTTAAAAAATAAAATGTACCAGGAAGCTATTGAATCTCTTGGAATGGTTCAGACATCTGTCCAGATGGAAGATGTTGATCGTATTTGCAAAATGATTTATCAAGCCAAAAAGGTTCATATGATTGGATATCAATTTAATAAAATTATATCTAATGACTTTCAAATGAAAATGTTAAAACATCGTAAATTTGTTTATGCATTTGTTGAACGTGGAGATGAAATTCAACGTTTAGATATGATTGATGAAGAAAGTTTAGTCATTATTATTACTGTTCGTGCAAGAGAGCAGTTGATAAATGCTTTGATTGATAAGATTAAAGAACATCATCCTAAGATTCTCATTTTAACGATGAGTCAAACCTATCAGCATGAAAGTGTGGATTGGATATATCGCATTGAAGGAACAGAGAGTCAATATAGTGAATCTTCATTGCAGGGAACAATGAATTTTCTCAGTTTATTAAATTTGATCTATGTCAGATATGGTTTATTATATCGTGAATAGGAGGAGAATATATGTATAGTTTTTTAAATGATTATAGTGAAGGAGCCCATCCTCAAGTTTTAGAAGCACTTGTCAATACTAATATGGTTCAGACTGTAGGGTATGGAGAAGATGAATATTGTCAAAAAGCGAAAGATGTTATCAAAGAGCGTATTGGGAATAAAAATGCTGATGTCCATTTCTTAGTAGGGGGTACTCAGACCAATATGTTGATGATTTCATATGCCTTAAAACATTATCAGGCGGTCATTGCCTGTGATGAAGGACATATTCATGTGCATGAAACAGGTGCAGTAGAAGGCGCTGGACATAAAATTTTAGTGAAGCCTCATGTCCATGGTAAAGTGACATGTCAAATGATTGAGGATATCTGTCAGCATCATACAGATGAACATATGGTACAGCCACGTATGGTTTATATTTCTCAGACAACAGAACTGGGAACTTATTATACACGAGATGAATTAAAAGCTCTTTATGAAGTCACAAGAAAATATCATTTGTATTTATTTTTAGATGGAGCGAGATTGGGAAGCGCATTGGTTTTGCCAGATGCACCGAGTCTTCAAGAGATTGCTCAAAATGTTGATGCATTTTATATAGGTGGAACCAAAATGGGAGCTTTATTTGGTGAAGCTCTGGTGATTTTACATGATGATTTAAAACCACAATTTCGTTATCATATGAAAAATAAAGGAGCCATGCTTGCTAAGGGGCGTCTTTTAGGGATTCAATTTTATGAACTTCTTAAAGGAAATCTTTATGAAGAAATTGGAGAATATGAAAATCGTATGGCACAAGCTATTCGAGAAGCTTTCATTAAAAAAGGAATACCCATTTATGAACCCTCTTCAACAAATCAGATTTTTGTTGATCTTCCTCAAGAAGCTTTTGAACGTATTAATAAAGAATTTTTAGTGACACCTATGGGTAAAATTCCTGGTGGTCAACGTATACGTATTGTGACATCATGGGCAACCTCTCAAGATGCTGTTTCTGCATTGATACAAGTCATTCAAGAATTATAAAAGAAAAGATAGAATGAAAATAGGAATGAGACTGTACAAGCCTGACAATATGTATTATAATAACCCATAGGGAAGACCCTAATATACATAGAAATGGAGATTATAGTATGAATAAAAATGAATTATTAGAAAAGGTATCTTCTGCATCTGGATTATCAAAAAAGCAATCAGAAGCTGCAATTAACGCTTTTTTAGATACTTTAACTGATGTTTTAAAAGCAGGAGATAAAATTTCATTAAAAGGATTTGGAACTTTTGAAGTTCGTACAAGAGAAGCAAGAACAGGACGTAATCCAAGAACTGGTGAAACAATGGAAATTGCTGCTAGTAAAGTCCCTGCATTTAAAGCAAGCACTGCTTTAAAAAATGTTGTTAATAATAAGTAATCATTTAAAGACTGTAACACAAAATTGTTACAGTTTTTTTGTGCCAAAACAAAGATTTCAAACATAAAAAAACTATAAAGATCTTCTTCACTCAATCTTTATAGTTTTTATTGTTTATTTAATAATAACACCTTCGCAAGGAGCACCAGCAGCATTAGATTCATCTGTATCAATATGCATTGCTAAAGCATAGCTATCACTGACACGACAAACAACATCTCCAAAAACAAGAGAACGATCAGCAGATTTCACTTCCACACTGACAACGTCTTTATCTTTAACTCCAAATTCTTCAGCATCAGCAGGTGTCATATGAATATGACGTTTTGCGGCAATCACACCACAAGGGATTTCCACTTCTCCAGCAGGCCCAACTAATTTACATCCTGCAGTTCCTTCGATATCTCCTGATTCTCTGATTAAAGCTTTAATTCCTAATGATCTAGCATCTGTCAAAGAAACTTCTACTTGTGTTTGAGCACGAGTTGGTCCTAAGATTGACATTTTTGATTCGCCTTTTGGACCAATGACAGTCACTTTTTCCTGACACGCAAATTGTCCTGGCTGAGATAAATCTTTTTTGTTTGTTAAAACATATCCTTTACCAAATAAAGTTTCTAAATCTGCTTGTGACAAATGTACATGTCTTGCAGAAGTTTCGACTAAAATTGTTTTTCCCATAACATATCCTCCTATAACAATACATATCTTACAACTTTTTTGGTTATTTGCAAAGGGATTTATTTCTTTTTGATAAAAAACATATGGATAAAAAAAGAAGTCTTTGATTTTCATGAAAAGAAAAAGCTAACGTTTTACTTTTGTTAGAAAACTGATATAATAAAGAAGAAATGTAGGTGATATAGATTGAGTCTTAGTATGGTTATTAATTTTTTAAGGTCAGCTATAGATTTAATTGCAGTATGGTTTATTTTGTATTATTTGATTTCGATGTTTAAAACAAATATGAAAACAATGCAATTATTTAAAGGTGTCCTTTTTATTTTGATAGTTAAACTTTTAACGAGTTTATTAGGATTAACAACTTTAAATTATATGGTGGATAGTATTATCAATTGGGGTGTCTTAGCCATCATTATTATATTTCAGCCTGAAATTAGAACTCTATTAGAAAAAATGGGGCAAACAAAGAAAAACATTAAAAAAGAAATAAGTAATGATGAAAAAGAAAGACTCATGGATGAATTGGTAGATGCTATTTCGACACTTGCGAAAGAACAGACAGGTGCTCTTATTACTTTTGAAAGAACGCAATCTATGATTGATTATATTAACACTGGTACTAAGATTAACGCCGATATTAGAAGTGAACTTTTTTTGACGATTTTTTGGGAAGGAACACCTTTGCATGATGGCGCAACCATTATTCAAGGTGATCGTGTTGCCTGTGCAGCAGCTTTCTATCCTCCTACTAATAAGGAATTAAGTCCGAAATACGGAGCACGTCATAGAGCGGCTATTGGGATTAGTGAAATTACTGACTCTTTAACAGTTGTTGTCAGTGAAGAAACAGGAACGATTTCTTTTGCTTCTAATGGAGAATTAAGAAAGATTCCTTTAAAGGAATTAAGAGCTTCACTTGTCAATGAATTACAATGGTATAAATCTAGTGATGAAGGGGGTCAGGCTCATGAGTCCTAGAGATAAGAATAACAAACCGTTAAAAGATTCGACAACTGATTTTTTCTTAAAAGTTGTTGAAAAGGAAAAAGAAAAAAATACAAAAGAAATTGTCAATAAAGACAATATTAATGAAAAAAAAGTCAAAGCATTTGATACGGGTGCACGCTTTTACAATTATATGAATCAGATTTTAGATAAAATTCTTTCCAGTAAAGTTTCAATTATGATTTTATCTTTTATGATGGCGGCTGTTTTATTTTATAGCGTCTCAGGTAGAGATATTATGACAAGTCCAACTTCTGGGGCGACTTTGGAATATGTTCCGGTTCATGTAGAAAATCTGGATGAATCACTAGAAGCATCGGGAATTCCAGAAAGTGTGTCCGTTGTTTTGGTTGGACCGTCATTGGATATTTATAGAACGAATTTTTCTAATGATTATCAGGTTTATTTAGATTTACAGGATCTTCATGCTGGAGAATATGTTTTGAATTTACAGACAAGAAATTTTCCTGAGTCATTAGAAGTTGTTTCTATTCCAAGTTCTATTAAGGTCACACTTGCGAAAAAGGTCTCACAAACATTTGATTTAGGGTATCGCTTTATTAATGAAGATCAGCTAGATAGTAAATATTCTGTAAGTGTTGAAAGTATGGATTTGGATAGTGTAGAATTGCGTGCCAGTGAGGCAACATTATCAAGAGTTGAAACTGTAGAGGCTTGCATTGATGTTGCAAATCAGACTGAAGATTTTGAACAGAATGCACAAATTAAAGCCTATGATAGTGATGGAAATGAATTAAATGTAGAAATCAGTCCTGAAAACGTTCATGTTAATTGTCAGGTGTCTTCTTATAGTAAGACAGTCCCTGTTCATGTGAATTTTATTGGAGATTTGCCAACAGGATATCAGGTTTCAAATTATATCTTATCGCAAAGTGAAGTTGCTATTTTTGGATTAGAAGAAGATTTAGCAGATATCACACAAGTAGATGTTGATGTAGATATTAGTGATTTGAAATCAAGTACGACTTTCAATGATGTTTCATTGAAAAAAGTAAATGGTATTAATAAGTTTTCACAGGATAAGGTCAATGTTACTGTTGAGGTTGAAAAAGTCATTACAAAGAAAATTGATAACATTCCAATTAAGGTGTTGAATAATTCTCACAATTATAAAATTTCGTTTGCTGGACAGGGGCAGTATGCATCTGTTTCAGTTGCCGGAGCAGAGGATAAGATCAATGCTTTAAATGTTGATAATATTCAGGCTACAATTGATATCGATGGTTTGGATGTTGGAACACATCAAGTGAATGTTAAAATTGCTGGAGATGATGAGACATTAACAATGAAATTGTTATCATCTTCAAAAGTTACAATAAATATAGAAAGGAATTAGAATAATGGGAAAATATTTTGGAACAGACGGATTTAGAGGAGAAGCAAATGTAGATTTAACCGTAGAACACGCATTTGAAGTTGGGAGATATTTAGGATGGTATTATTCTCGTTCACATCGAGCAAGAATTGTTATTGGGAAAGATACAAGAAGAAGTTCTTATATGTTTGAATATGCGCTTGTTGCTGGATTAACTGCGAGTGGAGCTGATGCTTATTTATTACATGTCACAACAACACCTTCTGTTTCTTATGTTGTCAGAAGTGAAGAATTTGATTGTGGAATCATGATTTCAGCTTCACATAATCCTTACTATGATAATGGAATTAAAATTATTAATGGCAAAGGACATAAGTTGGAAGCAACAATAGAAAATTTAATTGAACAATATATTGATGGTTTAACTGATCCTATTCCATTGGCTACTAAAGATAAGATTGGAAGAACAATTGATTATTCAATGGGAAGAAATCGTTATATTGGTTATTTGATGAGTATTCCAACACGTGCTTTTAAAGATATTAAGGTTGGTCTTGACTGTGCGAATGGTTCTTCAAGTGCTATCGCTAAAAGTGTTTTTGATGCTTTAGGAGCTCAAACATATGTCATCAACAATCAACCAGATGGTCTTAATATTAATACCAATTGTGGGTCTACACATATTGAAGTTTTACAGAAATATGTTGTAGAAAATGGTTTGGATGTTGGTTTTGCTTATGATGGAGATGCTGATCGTTGTATTGCAGTAGACGAGTTTGGACGCGTTGTCAATGGAGATTTGATATTATATCTTTGTGGATTAGAAATGAAACAAAAAGGAGAACTTCTTAATAATACCATTGTCACAACAATCATGAGTAACTTTGGTTTATATAAATCATTGGATAAAGTGGGTATTCGATATGAAAAAACAGCTGTAGGTGACAAATATGTTTATGAAAACATGGTTAAAAATGGTCATTGTATTGGTGGAGAACAATCTGGTCATATTATCTTTTCTAAGCATGCAACGACTGGGGATGGAATTTTAACATCATTAAAAATTATGGAAACAATGGTAGAAAACAAAAAAACACTTGCCCAGTTAACAGAACAAGTAGAAATTTATCCACAGTTATTAATTAATGTCCGTGTTACTGATAAAACTTTAGCTCAAAATGATCCTGATGTTCAAAAAGCTATCGAAGAAGTTAAAGAAGCTCTAGGTGATGAAGGAAGAATTTTAGTGCGTGAAAGTGGAACTGAACCAGTTGTGAGAGTTATGGTTGAAGCTCAAAGTGATGAAATCTGTCATGAATATGTTTTAAAGGTTGTCAATGTTATTAAAGACAAAGGATATGCTGTAGAAAAATAATATAATTTCACATAGTATCACAAAATATTGCCATTTTATATGGCAATATTTTGTATATAATGAATGAAAGAGGTGAGGAAAGTGAAATACCGTATAAATATTATAGATGATGAAAAAAATTTGAATGACCTTGTCAGAACTTACTTAGAAAAAGAAGGATATATTGTTTATTCTTTCTACACATATGAGGAAGCCTTTTTACATAAAGATGATGATGTTCATTTATGGATTGTAGATATTATGCTGGATAAAAATAGTGGTTTTGATCTTTTAAATGAAATTAAAGCTTGTAAACCAGATATGCCTATTGTCTTTATGAGTGCCAGAGATCAGGAATTTGATCGTATTATTGGTTTAGAAAAAGGCTGTGATGAATATATTACAAAGCCATTTAATATTAAAGAGTTGATTTTAAGGATTCATAATGTTTTAAAACGTGTCTATAAAGATGATCCTGCGCTTATTAATATTGATGGATATGCGATTGATGAAGAAAAGAGAAAAGTCTTATTTCAAAATGAAGAGATTGAATTAACAACGAAAGAATATGAACTCTTGTTATATTTTATCAAAAATAAGGGATTAGCAATTTCACGTGATCAGGTGTTATCAAAAGTATGGGATGAAAATTATTTTGGAAGCGATCGTGTTGTTGATGATACTTTGCGTCGTTTAAGAAAGAAAATGCCAGATTTAAATATTAAAACTATTTACGGATTTGGTTATCGATTAGATTAATATGAAAAAAATAATAAGGAAGTTAACATCTTATTTATCTTTTTTTAAAAAACTTTCATTGGTTCAACAGTTAATTGTTGTCTTGTGTTTTGTTGGATTGTTGCTGGTGGCTGTTTTGATGCCAATTGTTGATTATAATTTGACTTCAATTGTTGACAAACAGATGTATGAGACCTTAACGATTTCACAATACTCTATTATTTATAACAATACAATGCCATATCGACAGGAAAAAGAAGTTTATCATATTATTTATGATACTTCAAATAACACTTTTACTGAATACAATATTGGAAAAGTACAAACTGTTTATGATTTTTATTCTTATCTTTTTAGAGATGATTTGTATCGTATTATTCAAACAGATCAGGATGTTATTAAGAATAAAGGTGAATATCAGTCGGATACATATTATTATATTATTAAAAGAATGAATAATACATCCAAGTATCTGATATCGTTAGTTGATAGTGACTATTCAGCATCATTGATTGCATCTTTAAGAAATCAGATCATTTATATTCAATATGGATTCTTTATTATTTTTGCATTGGTTATGATTTTATGGGTTTTGACATTGATCAGTCCTTTAAAGAAGATTAAAAATTATATTGACAATATTAAAGAGAGAAAAGATAGTGATTTGATTATTAATCGTGAAGATGAAATAGGAATTGTTTCTAAGGCATTGGTTGAGATGAAAGAAGACTTAGATAAACAAGAAAGCATTAAAGAAGAAATGATTCATAATATTTCTCATGATTTGAAAACACCAATAGCTTTAATTCAAACATATGCCCAGAGTATTAAAGATGATGTGTATCCTTATGGTGATAAAGATAGCTCAATTGATGTTATTTTAGAAAATGCAGATCGTTTAGAACATAAAGTCAAATCATTTTTATATTTAAATCGTTTGGATTATTTACAGGGTGAAGGTAATGAAATAGGGTCTTTTGCTATTAAGGAGCTCATTGAAAAAATTGTTTTACAGATGGATTTAATGAAGCCTGATATACATTTAAAAACAGAGTTAGAAGATGTTCAATTTGATGGTGATGAAGAGCATTGGCGCGTGGCTATAGAAAATATTATTGAAAATGCTTCTCGTTATGCAAAAGGACTGATTCAAATTACTTTGAAAGATGGATATCTGGAAATATATAATGATGGTGAAAATATTGATGAAGCCACTTTACCTTATTTATTTGATCCATATGTTAAAGGTGTCAAAGGACAGTTTGGTTTGGGATTATCCATTGTGAGTAAGATTGCTTCTATGTTTCAATATTCTGTGACTGCGAAGAATCATGATATAGGTGTTAGTTTTATCTTTCAAAAGAAAAAATAAAGCATATCATTTATTCAGATATGCTTTATTATTTTTATTGTTTTTTTGGATCTTTAACGATTTCAGCAATAGAAGTTACAGCACTGGCAATGCCTTGTAGATCTGAAGGAATAATGATCTTTGTTGCTTCTCCTTTGCCTAGACTTTCTAAAGCTTTGAATCCTTCCAAAGTCATGTATTGTTGTTGTGGTTGAGAATTATTAATATATTCGATACCTTTGGCTTGTGCTTCATAAACTAATCTTAAGGCTTCAGCTTCACCCTCAGCTCTTGCAATCTGTGCTTCTTTTTCAGCAGTTGCTTCAAGAATCATAGATTCTTTTTTGCCTTCAGCAGTTAAGATAGCAGCTGTCTTTTTACCTTCAGCCTGTAAGATTGCTTCACGTCTTTCACGTTCGGCACGCATTTGTTTTTCCATAGCTTCTTGAATATCACGAGGTGGGATGATATTTTTCACTTCTACACGATGAATTTTGATTCCCCAAGGATCTGTCGCTTCATCAAGAATAGAACGCATACGAGAATTAATGATATCTCTTGATGTTAATGTTTCATCTAACTCCAAATCACCAATGATATTACGCAATGTTGTAGCTGTTAATGTTTCAATTGCATTAAGTGGTCTGACAACCCCATAAGTAAATAATTTTGGGTCAGTAATTTGAAAATAAACGACAGTATCAATTTGCATAGTGACATTATCTTTTGTAATAACAGGTTGTGGTGCAAAATCCAAAACTTGTTCTTTTAAAGATACTTTATTAGCAATTCTATCCAACAAAGGAATCATGATATGCAATCCAACTGTACAAGTTCGGTTATAAGCTCCGATTCTTTCGACAACATAAGCATATGATTGAGGAATAATACGAATTGTTTTTGCGACAATCACAATAATAAGTACAACGAGAATAATAATCCAAAAATAATTAATAATTCCATCTAACATGAAATATCATCTCCTTTATCTAATTTTTTAACAATGACATGAGAACCTTCAATGGAAACAACTTCAGCATATTCACCAATCTGAATTTTTTCATTATTAAGACTGGTAGCAGCCCATAGATTCCCCATAACTTTGACTTCACCTTTATGATCAGCTGTAATTGTTTCTGTGACTAAGCAATGTTTACCAATAATACGATCAAGATTTGTTTTGACTATATTTCCTCTTAAATATTTTTTGGCCAGGGGTCTTGAAATAAAAATACATACAAGGGAAACAATGACAAAAACAATAATTTGCAAAGTTTGACTGAGTCCAAGAAATTCTCCAATTAATGCAATAAGCGCACCAACTGCAAACCAGATACTTACTAAATCAATTGTTATAGCTTCTACAATAACTGAAATCACAAGAACAAGAGTCCATACAAGAGTTATTGACATCAAAATTCCTCCTCCCTTATAGTTGAACAATCATTATGGAGTGTACAATATCATATACGGCTTTGTATTTATAACATTGCTGTTTTGAAAAATCTAAACCAAATTCTGCAGTGAGGTCTTGGACAAATGATTTATTGGAAATTCTTCCATAGCTTTTTCCAAGTGAAATACGATGTAATTGACTTTTTGGATAAATATTTTCATCAATTTCCTGCTTTGTAACAGGTTTGATTCCAATTTGTTTATTTTCTCTATCAATCCCTAAAAGAACATAATTCACGTCTTCAAAATGAACACAGGCTGCTTTATTTAATGTTAAATTGGCTTCGTAAATTGTAACAGTCATTGTGGCTATATCATTTGTTGACCATTCAAAGCTCATTTATATCCTCCTCCTTAATACCATTATATTATTTATATTATTTTTTTGCAATAAAATTAAAAAAGAATTTAAATGAGTTGGTATACAATCAAATCAAGATAGTTTATAATACTAATAAAAGGAGAAAAGAATGAAAAAGAAAATATTACTTATTTTATCAATGATATTGTTATCAGCCTGTCAGCCGACAGAAAAGATTCAAAAAATTTCTTTGAGTCAGCCAGTCAAGCTTCTTTACTTTTATATTGAAACTTGTTCAGAATGCCAATCTTTTCAGGATCATGCCATTCCTTATCTCCAGGAAACATTTGGAGATGATTTAACAATCGTTCAATATGACTTGGATGATGAAAAGACACAATCTGTCTATGAAGATGTGATTGATGATTTGGAAGCATTTGATCAGTCCTTATATGGCATGGGGCCTATGTATGCCCTAGAGGGATATTTTGCGAAAGTGGGATATACCTCAGGTGATGAAGAATATTTGGTGCAAGATATTGAAAAAGCTGTCAACAATGAAGCGTTGAGTGATGAATTAAGTGGACTGCGTTTTGAGTATCAGGAACAATAAAATGAAAAAATTATTTTTAGTTTTTCTTTTATTATTAAGTGGTTGTCAAACAAAACCACAGTATTATCTATATGTTTATTATGCTCAAACATGTCCGCATTGTCGTTCATTTATACAAGTTGTGATTCCTGAATTGGAAGAACAATATGGCTCACAGATGAAAATCACAACACTGGATATAGATGAAGAAAGTTCAATAGAGGCCTATGCCAAAACTTGTAGTCTATTAGAAGGTTATGAAGTCAATGATCAGTCTGGAAGTGTGCCTTTTATTGTTTTAGATGGTTATTTTGCATTGGTTGGTTATCAGATGGGTGAAGATCAGCAAATGCTGGAAATGATTCATCAGGCGATAGCTGGTGAAGAATTATCAGTTGATAATCAAGAAATATACTTTTTTAAAGATGGTCAGACATTTCACGAAGGAGGATGATGTAAGTTATGTCAACACCACATAATCAAGCTCAAAAAGGAGAAATTGCAAAAACAGTTTTAATGCCAGGAGATCCATTGCGTGCAAAATTTTTGGCTGAACATTATTTAGAAGATGTTCATCAATTTAATACAGTGAGAAATATGTTTGGATATACTGGATTATATCACGGAAAGAAAGTTTCTATTATGGGTTCAGGAATGGGACAGCCTTCTATTGGAATATATTCCCATGAACTCTTTAATGAATATGGAGTCGAAGCGATTATTCGTATTGGATCTTGTGGTGCATTACAGGAAAATGTACATTTAAGAGATATTATTATTGTTCAAGGTTCATGTACTGATAGCAATTTTGCGCATCAATATGAATTGCCTGGTACATATTCTGCAATCAGTTCTTATGATTTGTTAGAAAAAGCTGTTGAACAGGCCAAAATGAAAAATGTTCGCTATCATGTAGGGAATGTCGTTGCTTCTGATATTTTTTATCATGCTGATCAGGATTCTGGAAAGAAATGGGCTTCTATGGGATGCCTTGGAGTCGAGATGGAATCATATGCTTTATTTGCAACAGCAGCATATTTGGGAAAGAAAGCTTTGACATTATTGACTGTTTCTGATTCTTTAGTGACTCAGGAAGAAACGACAGCTCAAGAAAGAGAACAGACATTTACAGCTATGATGGAAATCGCATTGGAGATTGCGTAATGTTAAAAAAAGTTGCTCTTTATGATTTTGACAATACTATTGCTACGGGTGATACAATTGTCAGATTATTAAAACATGATTTAAAAAAACATCCTGGACATTTTTTATATTTTTTTAAGGTTACCTTTTATTATGGCTTATATCTTTTACATCTGGGAAGTTTTGAAAAAGCAAAATCAGCATTATTATTTCCTTTGGATAGTATGGATTATGGACAGCTGAAAGAGTTTTATCAACAGGAAGTCGTCCCTTCTTATTATCCACATATGATTAAACAAATGGAAAAAGAACGAGAAGAAGGCTATATCATTATTGTTTGTACTGCTTCTTGTGAGGCTTATATGCAATTTCATGATTTACCGATTAATTGTTTGCTAGGAACGAAAACAGCAGACAAAAACAATCACCCTAGTAGTGTGATTGTTGGTAAAAATTGCAAAGGTCAGGAAAAAGTTCCACGTATTTTAGCGTATTTAAAATCACAGAATATAGAAATTGATTTTGATCACTCTGTTGCTTATTCAGATTCAGTTTCGGATTTACCTATGTTATCTCTCGTTAAAAATCGAAAGAGAATCGCTTTAAAAACAGGAGAAATCAGTGATTTTCATGAATAAAAGCCACAATGTGTGGCTTTTATTTTATGTGTCTAAATCAGTAAAAAGTAACATGATATTGATAACACCGGCAATTCCTACAATCATATAAATGATTGCGCTTAAGAGGGCATCGCCAAAAATGGCTTCTACGAGATTGAAATTAAAGAGGCCAATGAGTCCCCAGTTGATTGCACCAATAATGGTAAAAACTAAAGCAATTTTCTGTATCATATTCATTATTTGTCTCCTCCTAATGATATTATAACCAAAGTCTTTTTCTTTATTCATAAAAAAAATGACAAATCATAAGATGTGATGAGGAGGAAACATCATGAATAAAAAAATTATTGCCATTGCTGCAGTTATTGTTGTCATTGTTTTTGGTGTGAGTATATGGATGTTGAATTCATCATCGTTAGACGATTTGATTGAAGAAGCCAGCCAATGTCAAAGCTATCAATTAGTCAGCAATATGGAAATGCTGGAAAATGATGAATTAAAATCATATCAGGTGACATCTACATTTGCACGTATAGATGATCAGGATTTTTATAAAGTTGAACTTTATGATAAATCTTTAAATCAATCACAGGTCATAGTGAGAAATGACGAAGGTGTTTTTGTATTGACTCCATCACTAAATCAAGCTTTCCAATTTCAAAGTGATTGGCCTAACAATTCACCAAAACCATACATCTATCAATCTTTAATTACTTTTTTAAGTGAAAACAAACCAGAAAAAACGAAAGATGGATATTTGGTTCAAGGAGAGATGACTTATGAAAATGATGAACGTGTCAAGAGTCAGGAAGTCAAGTTTGATAAGGATTTAAAACCCGTTTATGTGAGTGTCTTTGATCAGGATGGTACCGAAGTGATTAAAGTGGAAGTGACATCTTTTGAATTGAATGCATCCATGAAAAAAGATGATTTCTCACAAAAAAATATCGCTGAAGCAACAAAGAGTGCTTATACGGATAGTGTTTCTGCATCCTTACCATTATATCCTGTATCACTTATGGGTTCTGTATTAGAAAATGAAAAAGTATCAGAAATCGATGATGAAATTAATCATATTTTAAAATTTACGGGAGATAAGTCATTTACAATTGTTGAAAAAACATCTAAAGAAAATGAAGATTTAGAAATTGAAAACATCGATGCTCAAATGATTGATATGATAGATGGTGTGGCATTTGAAAAGGATCAGCAGATGACATATATTTCTTCTGGTGTTGTTTGTTCATTATATTCTAATGATTTAACACAGCAGGAAAAACTGGCTGTTTTATCAAGTATGCAGTCATCTCAGGTGAAATAGGGGAAAACCCTATTTTTTCTTGAAAAAAGAGATATGATAGATTATACTAAAACATTGAAAAGGGGTGGAAATGTGACACATTATCGTGATACTTATGCCTGTATACATTTAGATTATTTAAAAGATAATGTTGAAACACTATATCAAAAAGTACGTAAACCATTGATGGCCATCATTAAAGCGAATGCTTATGGTCATGGTTACCAGGAAGTTGCCAATATGCTTAAAGATAATCCGCATATTTCAATGTTTGGTGTCGCAACTTTAAAGGAAGCCATTGATTTAAGAAATATTGGCATTGAACAGGATATTCTGGTGTTAGGGGGAATCCCTATTGAAGATTTGGATCTGGTTATTCGCTATGATATCACTTTATCTCTTTTTTCAAGAGAATATATGGAAGAAATTATCAAATTATATCATCATGATCGACCAGTCAAAGTGCACATCAAAATTGATACAGGAATGAATCGTATTGGTTTGAAATCAAAAGAAGAGTTTGAAGATATCTTACAAGCATGTAAGAGCTCTATTTTTCAGGTTGATGGTGTTTTTACTCATTTTGCGACAGCTGATGATGAAAATCAGAAGGATGCTTATGAAAAACAAATAAACATGTTTTATGAAATAATAGGAGATCATACTTTTAAATATATTCATTGTCAAAATTCAGCTGCTATGATGTATCATCATGATACACGTTCAAATTTGGCACGTATTGGTATTGCTATGTATGGAGTTGATCCTGCCGGCGAGGAATGTGATGCACTGAAACAAGCGATGTCTTTATATACACGTGTTGTCATGATCAAGAAAGTGAAAAAAGGAGAACGTATTGGTTATGGACTCACGTATACAGCTTTGGAAGATGAATATATTGCGACTTTACCAATTGGTTATGCTGATGGTATTATTAGGGCTAATCAAGGAAGAAAAGTTTATATTCAAGGAAAATATTATCCTATTGTTGGAAGAGTCTGTATGGACCAAATGATGGTGAAGGTAGATGAAGATGTTCACTTGCATGATTTAGTGGAAATTTTTGGTGAACATATTTCATTGGCTCAGATGGCAAAGGAATTGTCAACAATTCCTTATGAAATTGTTTGTCTTGTCAGTGAACGTGTTGAAAGAATTTATGTAAAATAAAAAATCCCGTTTTGGGATTTTTTTATTCAAAATTTTCATGAATAAAATCATATAAAGAATAATATTGGTTATATCCTTCTTTTTTGGCAGTCACTTTGCCATCTTTGATAATAAAAGTGACAGGATATGTAACGTTTGTATCAAAGGTTTCTTCTACATAACTATCAATATCATCGATTTCTGAAGTATCTAAGTAATAAAAAGGTGTAGAACGATTTTTGGTTGTATAAGTTGTCATAATATCTTGATAGCTGGCAACTGTTGAATCTGTAGAATCTCCTAATACCACAACAAAATCTTTCTTATCTTTGACCATTTGTGTTAATTCATTTTGAGAAACAGTTTTATAATCTTTGAATGTTGCCTGACGATATATAAATAATCCTAAGAAGATGACAAGAACCAAACCAAAGACACTAATTTCTTTTGCAAACTTCTTTATAAAATTCATGTTTTAAGCCTCCTAATGCCACTATTCTAACAAATTTCATGACGGATGACAATAAGAAGATTGTGTGAATGTTTGGGCTTGTTTATACACAATGTTTCTTTTATAATGGTAATGAGGTGAGTAATCATGAATGAACACGATTCAACTCGTTATATATTTGCACAAAGTATTAAAGATTTAATGATGACACAGTCTTTAGATAAAATAACCGTTACAGATATTGTAAAGCATAGTGGTATGACCAGACAGACTTTTTATCGTTATTTTAAAGATAAATATGATTTAGTTAATTGGTATTTTGAAAAGCTGGCTGATAAATCATTTCGACAGATTGGTAATTCTTCAACCCTGAGAGAAGGGCTAATCAAAAAATTTACTTTTTTGTTGAATGATAAAATCTTTTTTATGCAGGCTTTTCAATCTAAAGATTATAATAATGTCGAAAATTATGATTATCAGTGTATTTTAGAGTTTTATCAGAATATCATTCATAAAAAAATTGGAGAAATCCCACCCGATATTATGTTTTTATTAGAAATGTATTGTCATGGCTCTATTACTATGACAGTAGAATGGGCTGTTTCTGGTATGCAGAAGACACCTGAAGAAATTGCTGATTTATTAATTGAAGCTTTGCCTTTAAAATTAGAAAGATTACTTTCTGATTTGTCTTAGAATTATCAAATAAGTTAATATGATGATAACAGTAGTTGAAAGACTACTTTTTTTGTTGAAAAGGTTATGATTTCAATCAATGGTTGACAAGGAATCAAAATGTGACAAACGCTTTTATTTGTCACTTGTTTTTATTTTCACATGAATGATAAAATAAAGACAGTTAGAAAAGGAGATAGATAAAGATGGCAAACAGATTTGTATTAAATGAAACAAGTTATCATGGAAAAGGAGCAATTCAGGAAATTCCTAATGAAGCCAAAGCACGTGGATTTCAAAAAGCATTAGTTTGTTCTGATCCTGATTTACTTCAATTTGATGTGACTAAAAAAGTTACAGATTTATTAGATGAAGCAGGATTGGCTTATGAAATTTATTCAGATATTAAACCAAATCCAACAATTGAAAATGTTCAACATGGTGTTAAAGCGTTACATGATGCACAAGCTGATTATATTATTGCAATTGGTGGAGGATCATCAATGGATACAGCAAAAGCAGTTGGTATCATTGATCGTAACCCAGAATTTGCTGATGTAAGAAGTCTTGAAGGTGTTGCTGATACTAAAAATCCATGTACACCAATCTTTGCAGTACCAACAACTGCAGGAACTGCTGCTGAAGTTACAATTAATTATGTCATTACAGATGCACAAAAAGATCGTAAAATGGTATGTGTAGATGTTCATGATATTCCAGTTGTTGCTTTTGTTGATCCAGATATGATGTCAACAATGCCAGCAAGCTTAACTGCTGCTACTGGTATGGATGCATTGACTCATGCAATTGAAGGATATATTACAAAAGGTGCTTGGGAATTAAGTGATATGTTCCATTTAAAAGCAATTGAAATCATTTCTAAGAATTTAAGAGGAGCAGTTAAAAATACACCAGAAGGTAGAGAAGGAATGGCTTTAGGTCAATATGTTGCTGGAATGGGATTCTCTAACGTTGGTTTAGGATTGGTTCACTCAATGGCTCACCCATTAGGAGCTTTATATGATACACCTCATGGTGTTGCTAATGCGATTATTTTACCAACAGTTATGGAATATAATGCTCCATATACTGGTGAAAAATATAAAGATATTGCAGAAGCTATGGGAGTAGATACAACAGGTATGAGTCAAGAAGAATATCGTCAAGCTGCTGTTGATGCAGTTAAACAATTATCTCAAGATGTTGGTATTCCAGCTGATTTAAAGGAAATTGTGAAAGAGGAAGATTTGGATTTCTTAAGTGAATCTGCTTTAGCAGACGCATGCTGTCCAGGTAATCCTCGTGATACAAGTGTAGAAGAAATCAAGGCATTATACAAATCATTATTATAATAGCCTAAGTGCATCTATATAGGGATGCACTTTTTTATTGTTATTTTTAAAATATCATCCTATAGACAATAAAATGACATTGTAAATTTTCTTGGGCTCAATTATAATAAAGATGGAGAGTGAGATCAATGGAAATGATTAATCAGACACTCATAATGTCTTTTTTAGGAATAATGGCTGCCAGCAGTATTGTTTTTCCAATACTTTTTTTGGCTCAAAAAAGAAAACAGCATCGAGAATTCATGCGTATGATGACAATGAAAAATGAGCAGAAAAAAGATTAATGGATGGAAGATAATGTTTGTGAAGAGCTTTTGATAGCGACTAGGTCGTTTGACAATTCTATGGTTTTATAGTAATATTTAGGAAATTTATGTGATTAGAAGGAGATATGTTTTAAAATGGACTCGAGTCAGATAGCTATGATTTTTATCTTTATTATACTGATTTCTTTATCGGCATTGTTTTCCATGAGTGAGACAGCTTTTATGTCAATTAATAAAATCAGAGTTAAAACATTAGCTGAAGAAAATAATAAAAAAGCGATTCTTATTCTTTCTTTATTGAAAGAGCAAAATCGTTTATTAAGTTCTGTTTTAGTTGGAAATAACTTGGTGAATATTGCTGCTTCATCTTTGACAACATCTTTTGTTATCAGCATTTTTGGAAATGAGGGAACAGGTGTTGCCATAGCAACAGGTTTAGTTACATTAATTATTTTGATTTTTGGGGAAATTACACCTAAGTCTCTAGCAACGCAAAATGCAGAATCTATTGCTTTTGGTGTTTGTCGTTTTATTAAGTTTATTACTATCGTATTTACACCCGTTGTAGCTATTTTAAATATTGTATCTGGTTTTTTTGTGCGCCTCTTTGGTGGAAATGCTACAAAAGGGCCAACAATGACTGAAGAAGATTTAAAGACAATTGTGACTGTTTCTCATGAAGAAGGAGTTCTTGAGGATGAAGAAAAAGAAATGATTCATAATGTTTTTGAATTTGGGGATACTGAAATCAAGGAAATCATGACACCAAGAATCCATGTAGAAAGTATTTCAGATGATACAACTTATGATGAAATCATTACAACTTTTAGAGATTGTCAATTCTCTCGATTGCCTGTTCATAATGATTCGTTTGATGAAATTATAGGTGTGCTTTATATCAAGGATTTATTTTTGGTTGATGTCAATCGAGATGATTTTGATGTCAAAAAAGTCATGAGAGATACTTATTTTGTCTATGAGTTTAATCAAATCTCTGATGTTTTTGAAGCTATGCGTAAAGAGCATGTATCATTAGCTGTTGTGTTAGATGAATATGGTGTGATGAGTGGAATTGTGACTCTAGAGGATATAGTTGAAGAAATTGTTGGAGAAATTGATGATGAATATGATGAAATTGAACAATCTGTTATTGATTTGGGCAATGGAGAATATTTAATTGACGGAAGTTTAAATATTGATGAAGTGAATGATGCATGTGAGACATCATTTGATTCAGAAGATTTTGAATCTATCGGTGGTTTGGTTTTAGGACAATGTAATGGTAGCCCAGAAGTTCATCAGAAAATTATTATTGATCGTGTCATTTTTACAATTGAAGAAATTGATAAAAATAGAATTGTTTTATTAAGATTAAAAAAAGTACCAGAAGATAATGAACAGAAAGGAGAGGAAAAACAAAATTAGTGTTTTTCCTTTCTTGTTGGTGGAGGCAATCTATGAAAGAATTTTATGAACGTTGTACGATTATTTATGATGATTACCGCACTGCGATACCGACATATGCAGCTGCGGCTTTAGCGTTTTATCTTTTGTTGTTGTTAGTCCCAGCATTTACCTTAATTGCGATTGGAACATCGCTTTTTAATATCGATATGACCATTTTACAAAATATTATTGAACAGTTTGTTGTTAAGGAATATGCACAGATGTTAATTGAGATTCTGCAGTCACGTTCTTTTAATACAGTTGCGTTGGTAACGATTCTGGTCTCTATTTATACAGTTTCAAGAGGAATTGGAAATATTTATGAAATCAGTAAACGTATGTATCAGCCTGATGCCGATGAGAGTATTATAGGTTTTTATTTATATACGATTAAGATTACCATATATCTCTTATTGCTATTTATTGGTGTTATCGGTATTACAGCTATTGGCCCACTTGCTTATATTTTTAATTTTTTATATTCTTATGCAGCTATTCGACATATTCTTTTATATTTTTTAATATGTTTTTGTTTAACTGGTATTTATATGATTGTGCCAAGAATGAAAATACATTATAGTGATGCTTTTCAAGGAGCTTTGGTTGCAAGTGTGTTATTATTAATTTTATATTATGCATTAAATATTTATTTTCAGTTTGCTGATTATCAATCTGTATATGGACCTTTAGCTTCAATTGTCATTGTTTTATTTGTCTTTAATTGGACTGCTGAGTTTTTCTATGTAGGTATGTATATTACAAATATTTTATATTTCAGGAGGATTTCTAATGAGAAAAGAAAGAGTAGAAATAAAGAAATTGGGAATTAATGGAGAAGGCATTGGATATATTCATAAAAAAATATGTTTTATTCCAAATGCTTTGCCTGGAGAAGTTGTTGATATTGAAATTTTGCAGGAAACGCGTCAGTTTATGAAAGCAAAAGTCCTTTCTTATGTCAAAAAGTCAGCAGATCGTCAGTTATCTTTATGTAAGGAATCAGCAAATTGTCAGGGGTGCGCTTTAACAACATTACAATATCGTCAACAGTTAGTATATAAACGTCATGTTTTGAAGGATGCTTTAAAAAAGTATACACAATTTGATGTTGAGCATTTGCCAATTGAAAAGACAGTAGCTGCTCCTGTAACAGATCATTATCGTCAGGTTGTTTCCTTACCAATAACTTATTTGAAAGGAAAGATTTATGCAGGAATCTTTCAACGTGAAACCAAATATTTAACATTGATGAATCAATGTCCTATGCAAGATACATTGATTAATGAATGTATTCAAAAAGTTGAAGACATTTTAAATGCTCATCATGTCAGAGATTATAATGATAAAGTCAAAAAAGGTTTACGTTTTATGCGTATGCGAAATATTGATGGACAAATTCAGATCTTGTTTGTGACAGGGCAAGATGGTATCAAAAATGAAGTGGTAGAGGAAATCAGTCGCATTCCTGCTGTGAAAAGTATCTGGTATACAATCAATACAACACGTTATCAGCAATTTGAAATGCAGGGATATAAAAAGGTTTATGGTCAATCTATTCTACCTTTTTCTTGTTTTGATCAACAATATCTTTATTCTGTAAAATCTGAATTTCCAGTTTTCCCACAAATGGAACAAAAGAAAATGGAAATGATTGCATCAATGTTATCACCAGATTCTCAAATCTTGTCATTAAATTGTGGTATTGGTTTACTGGAACTTTCATTGAAACAAAATATTGTTGCAGTGGATGAAAAGAATTATCACATTAAAGATGCTAAGGATAATGCTAAGTTTTTAGGAAAAAATCATATACAGTGGATTTGTCAGAATGTAAATGAAGCCACTATCAATCAATGTAAGAAACAGCGTTTTGATGAGGTCATTGTCAGAAGTTCACAATTAAGTGATGCATTTAAACAAAGTTTTATTTTATCTAAGGTGAAACACATTGTATATGTGAGTGACCATCCATCTTCTTTAGCTAAAGATCTTGAAGAATTGGATAAATATTATCAAATTGAACGTATTATTCCAATCGATACATATCCATATTCAGCTAAATTTGATACAATTGTCAGCTTGGTTAGAAAATAAGTTCCTTTTATGGAACTTTTTTTCTATAGAATTTGATAACTGTTTATGAATAATATTTCCAAAATATAAAAACAATGCTATAATATATAAGTATGTTAATGATATGGAGGGATATAATGTCAATTTTATCTGGAAAAGGAAAAGTAAAATTAGATGGACAAAAGGGCTTGACAAAAGATAAGCCTATTTTGACTATTGAAACACCAGACGTTATTTATGTTCCCTTAGTTCTAGGAGTCGCAACAGACTTTGATGTTCATGTAAAAGAAGGAGATCATGTCTGTATTGGAACAAAATTAGCAACTCGTAAGAGTATGTATGTTCCGATTTATTCTCCAGTTTCAGGAACAGTGAAGGGAATAGAAAAACGTATGCATGCTTCAAAGCGTTTACAGGATCATATTGTGATAGAAAATGATCATAAGGATGAAAGAGTTAAAGCTTATGAAGTGAGTGATCCTGATCATATGAGTCAGGAAGATATTATTAAGGCCATTAAAGAATTAGGAATTGTTGGATTAGGCGGTTCAGGATTTCCAACATATGTGAAATATGAAAATGTTCAAAATATTGAAACAATTTTAATTAATGGCGTTGAATGTGAACCGTTCTTGACAAGTGATCACGTAGCTATGAAAAGAGATGTTAAAGCTCTTTTTGATGGAGTTCATTACTTGATTCAAGCAGCAGGAGCTAAAAATGCTATTATTGCGATTAAAGAGCATAAGCCTGATTTAATGGAATTATTAGTAGAAGAAGCTAAAAACTATGATAACATTGAACCACGTGAAGTGCCTGATCGTTATCCAATGGGATGGGAAAGAGTCTTAATTCGTACTGTCTTTAAAAAAGAATATGATCGCTTACCAGCAGAAATCGGAGTGATCGTGAACAATTCTTCTACAGCAATAGCTGTATCTAAAGGAATTCGTCAAGGTGAAGCAATTACTCGTCGTGTCGTTACTTTCTCAGGAAACGGTTTAAAAAATCCACAAAATGTTGACGTTGCGATAGGAACACCAGTCAATTATATCGTGGAAAAAATTGGTGGATACATCGATGAAGATTGTGATGGATTCTTAGTTGGTGGTGGACCAATGATGGGAAAATCAGTTATGAATGATACATTTGTTATTTATTCTCATAACAATGCCATCACAGTTATGAAAAAAGAAAACATTAAACCATTACCATGTTTAAAATGTGGTGAATGTACATTGCATTGTCCAATGCATTTACAACCAGTTCGTATTATGCAAGCTGAAAAAGCTGCAAATGTTGAACTTATTGAAAAATTAGATACTGATCGATGTGTAGAATGTGGTATGTGTACTTATATTTGTCCAAGTAAGATTGAAGTGACAGATATGGTAGCCAAAGCGAAACGTCGCTATCAGTTAGCAAAAAGAAGAAAGAATGCGTAGGGAGGGTGAATATTGATGAAGATTACTTTACAAAGAACATCACCAAATTATAGACAAAAGCTCTCTACACATCGCATTATGAGAGACTTGACTATTGCTTTATTGGTGCTTGTCGCTTATTCATTATATTACTATTACTATAACTATATGACTAATGATCCAGTCATTCATGTTGCATTGATGTATGTTGTTTCATTAGTTGTTGCTTTAGCAACAGAAGTTGTTTGGGCGCTTATTCATAAAGAAAAAGTTTTTGATTATTTGAAAAACAGTTTTGGATGGGTAACTGCTATTATTTTTACATTAACATTACCAGCTGGTACACCTTTATATGTGACAGCTATTGGTTCGTTTATTTCTATTTTCTTTGGAAAATTAGTTTATGGTGGATTTGGACAAAACATTTTCAATCCTGCTTTGGTAGGACGTGTTGTTGTTCATTTGGCATTTGGAGGTCAGCTTGTTGCAAATATTTCAGATACTGTTAATGGTATTGATGTGGCAACAAAAGCAACGCCAATTACAATGCTAGCTGGAACTTCATGGTTAGGTGGAGATACCTTTACTTATACATTATCTGATTTATTTTTAGGAAATCATGCAGGTGCTCTTGGGGAAACTTGCATTGTTCTGATTTTAATCTTAGGTATTGTTTTAGCAGCAAGACGTGTGTTTGATGCAAGAATTCCTGTTGCTTATATGGGTACAATTCTTGTTTTAAGTGAAGTTTTTGCTTTAGTGAATGGTCTTGATCCTATTACTTATCCAATGATTCATTTCTGTTTAGGTGGAGCTATGTTTGGTGCTGTCTTTATGGCAACAGATCCAGTCACATCACCATCAAGTCCGCTTGGTAAGATTCTTTATGGTATTTGTTTAGGATTCTTAACGATGATTATTCGATTAAAAGCAAATTATCCTGAAGGTGTTTTATTCTCTATCTTAATGATGAATATGTTAACACCATTAATTGATTCATTTGTTTTAGGGAGAACAGATCAAAATGTTGGAAAACAATGGGCTTCTATTGCTATTAGTTTAGTGGTTGCTATTGCATGTGTCTTTGGTATCAGCACAGGTATCAAAAATGATGTTGCAGCAGCTGAACAGGAAGCTATTGAAGCACAAAAACAAAAAGAAGAGGAAGAAAAGAAGAAAGCTGAAGAAGAAGCTAATCAAGTTCAATGGACATATCTTGAAACAACAGATGATGGATATGTTATGCAGGTGAGTGGATTTGGTGGAGAAGCCAATCCAATGAAAGTTGCTGTCAAGATTGATGGAGATACGATTACATCTGTCAAAGTTCTTGAATACGCAGGAGAAACTGCAGGCTTTGGAAAAGATTTAATTGAATCTGGATCAGGTGGAAACTTAAATGAAAAAGCTCAAGCTTTCCATGATCAAGTTTTAAATGGTAGTCTTTCTACAAGTGATGTTGATGGTATTGATACTTCAACAGGAGCAACAATGACTTCAAATGGTATTGTCAATGCAATTAAAGGAGCTATTGAACAGGCTCAAAAGGCACCAGTTGTTGATGGTGATACTTATACTTATACTTTAACTGCTAATGGATTTGGTGGAGAAGCAAATCCAATGACAATTAAAGTTTCTGTCAATAAAGCTACTGAAACAGTGACAGATGTAGAAGTTGTTGAATATGCTGGAGAAACTGCAGGCTTTGGAAAAGATTTAATCGAAGCTGGAACAGGTGGAAACTTAAATGAAAAAGCCCAAGCGTTCTATGATGATGTTTTGAATGGTGAAATAAGTTGGGATGATGTTTCAGGAATCGATACTTCAACTGGAGCTACACTCACAACAAAAGGAATTGTCAATGCTATTCAAGAAGCTATTGATCAAACAAAGTAGGAGGGAAATAAGATGAAAAAGATTTTACAATTAACTGTTTTCCTTGCGATTGTTGCTGGTTTAGCTGGTGGAGCTTTATCATTTGTTAATGGCATGACAGATCCAATTATTCAAGAACAAAAGATTGCCAGTGTTAAGGAAAACTTGGAAAAAATATATCCAAATGGTGAAGAATTTAAAGCTTTAGATGTCTCATTAAGTGATTATGATGCACTAGATGCTGTTTATGAAGCTGATAAAGGTGGAAGTGCTGAAGGTTATATTTATGAAACATCTGCTCAAGGATACGGAGGAGAAGTTAAGACATTAATTGCTTTAGATAAAGATGGAACATATAAAGGATTAGAGATTATTGATTGCAGTACTGAAACAAAAGGTATTGGTGATCAAATTACTGGAGAATCATTCATTAATAGTGTTGTTGGTAAAAATATTGGTGATTCTATTGATACAATTTCTGGAGCAACTTATTCTTCTAGTGCTGTTATTGAAGGAATTGAACAGGCAACACAACACTATAATGAAAATTTTAAATAAGGAGGGGACATAGATGAAAAAATTCGATATCTTTAAAAAAGGTTTGTTTGCTGAAAACCCAATCTTTGTTTTATTGTTAGGTCTATGTTCATCCCTAGCAATTACAACTTCATTAACAAATGCGATAGGTATGGGAATGGCTGTTATCTGTGTTTTGTTGATGAGTAACTTTATTATTTCTTTATTAAGAAAAATCATTCCTAATGAAATCAGAATTCCTGTTTTCATTGTGATTATTGCAACGCTTGTTAAATGTGTTCAAATGATTATGAATGCTTATACACCAGAGTTATACGAATCATTAGGAGTTTTTATTCCTTTGATTGTTGTAAACTGTATTATTTTAGGAAGAGCTGAAAGCTTTGCTTCTAAAAATGGTGTTTTAGATTCTATTTTAGATGCTTTAGGAATGGGTCTTGGATATACTTTGGCTGTTGTTATTATTTCATTCTTTAGAGAATTGATTGGAACAGGTGGTTTATCATTATATAATCCATTTGATGCCAGCCAAGTGATTTTCCAGGTAAGTTTCTTTAGTGATTATGCAATCAGTTTATTTACACAACCTGCTGGAGCTTTCTTAACTTTAGGAACAATCCTTGCATTCATTCAGTTCTTAAAAGTGAGAAAAGCAAATAAAGCAAAGAAAGCGGAGGTCAAATAGTTTATGGAATTAGTAAGTTTATTTGTGGGATTGACGTTTGTTAATAACGTTGTATTGAGTAAGTTTTATGCTATTTGTCCATTATTAGGTGTTTCTAAGAAGCCTAAAAATGCTTTGAATATGGGTTATGCTGTTACATTTGTTATCTTTTTAGCATCAATTATCACATATCTCTTATACTATTATGTTTTAACTCCATTAGAAATTACTTATTTGGATTTAATTACATTTATCTTGGTTATTGCTTCTTTAGTACAGTTCGTTGAAATGTTCTTAAAGAAAACAAGTCCTGAAATCTATAAATCAATGGGTGTTTATTTACCATTGATTACAACAAACTGTGCCGTTTTAGGAGTGGCATTAGATAATATCAGTGCTGGATATACATTGATTGAAGCTATGGTAGCTGGTCTTGCAGTACCAATTGGATTCACTATTGTTATCTATGTTTTTGCGACAATTCGTGAAAGATTGGATATTGCTTCTGTTCCTGAAAGTTTTAAAGGAACACCAATTGCTTTAATTACTGCTGGTATTATGGCATGTGCTATTGCCGGAATCGCAGGTCTTGTATAATGTCAATTTGGGCGATTGTCTGGTTAGTTATTTTAATAGCTATCTTTATAGGTACTTATTTATTGAATAAAAACACACCTAAACCAGAAGGGTGTGAAGATATGAGTGAATGTGTAGGATGCAATAATATTGCTTGCTCACATCATAGTGCTCATCATAAGGAGGAAGTAAAAGATGCAGATTAGTGCTATTTTAGCATTGCTGGTGATTGGAGCTGTACTAGGATGCGTTTTAGGTATAGCCAATCAATATCTTCGTGTAGAAGAAGATAATCGTGTCGGTGATGTCACAGAAATGCTACCTGGTGCCAATTGTGGTGGTTGTGGATATCCAGGCTGCTCTGGCTTTGCTAATGCTTTGGTTGAAGGAAAAGCTAACAAGGTTTCAGCTTGTGTTGTCAGCAATCAGGAAACAAGAGAAAAAATTGCCAATTATTTAAATGAAACACCTGGTCCAGATGGACAAACTGTGAAGGTTTCTATTTAAGAATCAGTAAGAATGCTTATTTGTTTTGAGTTTTGTCTCAAAGTCAAAAAGCATTCTTTTTTATATATGTACATTATCTCTTTACATTCATAAAAATGTGTATTATAATACGGTTCGTAACCGAACAATGGAGGTGGTGGAATGTTTAGAGATCCTATTGGATATCGTATTAAAACATTAAGTAATTTAATGAAAAGGAAAATGGATAAACATTTGGGACCCCAACATGATAGGGCAACAATGATGCAAACTTGGATCATTGGTTTTGTTCAATTAAGAGATAGTGAAGACAAGGATACTTTTCAAAAGGATATTGAGGAAGAATTTTCTATTAATCGTTCAACAACTTCTGAAATGCTGACCCTGATGAATAAAAGGGGATTGATTGAACGAGTTCCGGTGGATTATGATGGACGTTTAAAAAAGATTGTTTTAACTCAAAAAAGTTTAGACATTCATGAGTGGATTAATCAGACAATGATGCTCATTCATGATGATCTAACTGATGGTTTGTCGCCTGAAGAGATTCAAGAATTCTTAAATATTGCGGATAAGATGATTCAGAATTTATCAAAAGATGAATAAAAAAGACATTGCATTGGTTACGTAATAAATAGAAGAGGAGTGGTTAGATGGTTGTTAAAACATTGATGAAACAAATTAAACAGTATAAAAAAGATTCTTTTTTAACAATGTTTTTTGTTATCGTCGAGGTTATTTTAGAAATTTTGATTCCTTTATTAATGGCAAGAATTATTGATTTAGGAATTGAAGCTAGAAACATTAACGAAGTATATAAATATGGATTTATCATGTTTATTATTGCAATCGGAACTTTATCAACTGGTTTTTTAGCTGGTAAATATGCTGCTAAAGCTTCAACAGGATTTGCAGCCAATCTAAGAGATGGAATGTATACAAATATCCAGTCATTTTCATTCTCTAATATAGATAAATATAGTACTGCTGGGCTTGTCACACGTTTGACAACAGATGTGACAAATGTTCAAATGGCTTATCAAATGATTATTCGTATGTGTATTCGTGCACCTATGAACTTAATTTGTGCTTTAACAATGGCATTTATGATTAATCGTGAATTAAGTTTGATTTTCGTAGGAGCTATGGGATTCTTGATTATTGTTTTAGGATTTATTATGGTCACAGCAACACGTTATTTTAATCAAGTTTTTCCTAAATATGATGATTTAAATGAAAGTGTTCAAGAGAATGTTGTTGCCATTCGTGTTGTTAAATCATTTGTCAGAGAAAAATATGAAAATGAAAAATTTAAAAAAGCGGCACAAAATATCTATCGTTTATTTGTTAAGGCTGAATCTGTATTAGCTTTAAACAATCCAGCTATGATGACAGCTGTGTATGGATGTATTTTACTGTTATCATGGTTAGGAGCAAAGACTGTTGTAGCAGGAAGTTTAACAACAGGAGAATTGACAACATTATTTAGTTATATTATGAATATTCTGATGTCATTGATGATGTTATCTATGGCTTTTGTTATGATTACAATGTCATTTGCTTCTGCACGTCGTATTGCTGAAGTTTTAAATGAAAAATCTGATTTAGTTTCTCCTGAAAATGCTCTTAAGACAGTTAAAAGTGGTTCTGTTACATTTGATCATGTAACATTCTCATATAAGCATGGTAGTGGTGAACCAGTTTTAAGAGATATTGATATTCATATTCATTCTGGTGAAACAATCGGAATTATCGGTGGTACAGGTAGCGCTAAGAGTACACTTGTGAGCTTAATTAGTCGTCTCTATGATGTAGATAGAGGAAGTGTTATTGTTGGTGGCGAAGATGTCAGAAAATATGATTTGGAAGTTTTAAGAAATGAAGTTGCTGTTGTTTTACAAAACAATGTCTTGTTCAGTGGAACAATCCTTCAAAATTTAAGATGGGGAAATGAAAACGCAACTTTAGAAGAATGTCAGGAAGCATGTCGTTTGGCTTGTGCTGATGACTTTATTCAAGATTTTCCTGATAAATATAACACTTATATTGAACAAGGTGGTACAAACGTTTCTGGGGGACAAAAACAGCGTTTATGTATTGCCAGAGCATTACTAAAGAAACCAAAAATATTAATTTTGGATGACTCAACAAGTGCTGTTGATACAGCTACAGATGCAAGTATTCAAAAATCATTTGAAGAACGTATTCCAGATACAACAAAAATTATTATTTCACAACGTGTATCAAGTGTGCAAAATGCAGATCGTATTATTGTCTTGAATGATGGTGTTATTGATGATTTTGATACACATGAAAATCTATTAAAAACAAGTGAAATTTATCGTACAATTTATGAAACACAGACAAAAGGAAAGGAGGAAGCATAATATGAAACAACATGTTTTAATACGTCTTTTAAAGAAAGTCTTTAAACGTTATGGTTTGGCTATCGTGATTGTTTTAATTTGTATTGTTGGGCAGGCCATTTGTAGTGTGCAGGGACAGGTGTTTCAACAAAGCTTAATTGATGATTATATTATGCCTTTAATTGGACAACCATCACCTGATTTTTCTGGATTGTTTTCTGCTCTTTCTGTTATGGCTTGTTTCTTTTTGGCAGGGATTGTTTTTGCTTATGCCTATAACCGTATTATGGTTACTGTTACACAAGGTTTCTTACGTGATTTACGTGTAGAAATGTTTGAACATATGGAATCATTACCAATTCGTTATTTTGATAGAACAACTCATGGGGATATCATGTCTGTTTATACAAACGATATTGATACTTTAAGACAGTTAATTAGTCAATCTATCCCACAGTTTACTTCAAGTGCGATTACCATTTTAACTGTATTCATCTCAATGTTATTATTAAATGTCACTTTAACAATTGTGTGTGTTGTTATGGTTTGCATTATTTTGTTTATTTCTCGTTCTATAGGAAGTCGTTCATCAAAATATTTCATTAGACAACAAGAAACATTAGGTAAAGTCAATGGATATATTGAAGAAATGATTTCTGGACAAAAAGTCGTTAAAGTTTTCAATCATGAAGAAAAAGCGATTGAAGGTTTTAGAAATATTAACGAAGAATTACGTCAAAGTTCATATCAGGCCAATAAATTTGCCAATGTTTTAATGCCAGTCACTATCCAGGTAGGAAATATGTCATATATTTTATGTGCTGTGATTGGTGCTGTGTTAGCATTATCTGGTTTTGATTCTTCATTAACAATTGGTACACTTGTTGCATTTATGACATTGAATAGAAGCTTTAACAACCCAATTGGACAGGTTTCTATGCAAATCAATTCTATCGCTATGGCACAAGCTGGTGCAAAACGTATTTTTGAATTATTGGATCAGGAAAAAGAAGTAGACGATGGTATTGTGACATTATGTCGTGTAGAATTCGTTGATGGAAAAATGGTGGAAACTGATAAACGTACAGGACATTGGGCATGGCGTCACCCAAGAGCAAATGGTGAAGTTGAATTGGTTGAAATGAAGGGTGACTTAAAATTAGAAAATGTCAACTTTGGTTATTTCGATGATCATATGGTTTTACATGATATTAATGTTTTTGCGAACCCTGGTGAAAAGATTGCTTTCGTTGGAGCAACTGGTGCAGGGAAAACAACAATTACTAACTTGATTAATCGTTTCTATGATATTCAAAGTGGGACAATTACTTATGATGGTATTGATATCAAGTTAATCAAAAAAGATGATTTACGTCGTTCATTAGGTGTTGTTTTACAGGATACACATTTATTTACAGGAACTGTTATGGATAATATTCGTTATGGTCGCTTGGATGCAACTGATGAGGAATGTATCGAAGCAGCAAAATTAGCCAACGCCGATGCTTTCATTAAACATTTACCTGATGGATATCAGACAATGTTAACTGGTGATGGAGCGAATTTATCACAAGGACAACGTCAGTTGATTGCCATTGCGCGTGCTGCTGTTGCAAATCCTCCAGCATTAATCTTAGATGAAGCTACTTCATCAATTGATACAAGAACAGAAACACTTGTTCAAAAAGGTATGGATGGATTAATGGAAGGAAGAACAACATTAGTCATTGCACATAGATTATCAACAATTAAAAACAGTGATTGTATTATGGTTCTTGAACATGGTCATATCATTGAAAGAGGTAACCATGAAACATTAATGAAACAAAAAGGAAAATATTATCAATTGTATACTGGTGCTATTGAAATGGATTAAGGTCTTTGGACCTTTTTCTTTTTAAGCACATCAGTTGTCAAAAGTCAAAGACTATGATAAACTTCAGTATATCAATAGAAGAAAAAGCTATAATATGATAAAGGAGGTGCTGCATATGGCAGAAGTATTACATGTAAATAGTCAAGAATTTGAAAATGTTATTGCTCAAAATGATGTTGTTTTTGTAGATTTTTTTGCAAATTGGTGTGGACCATGCAAAATGTTGGCTCCTAGTATTGATAAATTGGCACAGGAACATCCTGAAATTAAGGTTGTTAAGGTTGATGTCGATCAGGAACCTTCTTTGGCTATGCAATTTGGTGTTCAATCTATCCCAACATTAATTACTTTTAAAAATGGACAGGCTGTTAATCGTCAATTAGGTTTTATTCCTTATGAAGCATTAGAAGCAATGTTATAAAAAATATCTCCCGATTTATTCTGGGAGATATTTTTTTATTCTATTCATACTTGTATCTTTGAAAACAATATCAGGTTCGTTTAGATATTGTGCCAAAACATCAGCATCTTTTAAAATTTCGCTATATTCATCATGAACTTTATCTTTTTCACTATGAACAGCAATAGCCTGTTGGATGATATTTTTTTCTTCAGTAGAAAAATCATCTAAAAGGGAGATGATCCATTCACTACATCTAGGTCCATGTTGAAAAGAAGAATGATGAATGAATTGGATATAATCATGGTATAAACCGATAATGCCAGCCAGTTTAATATTCAGATGTTTTTGCAGTGCAATACTTTGACAAAGAGTACTTACCTGTATGCTATGCAACAAAGCTCTTTGTTTGTAAGAACCGTGGCAATTTTCTTCAATATGTGTCAAAAAGTATTCCTTTAAGATTTCATAACGATTCATCTTCTTAACCCCTTTGGATATAAATTCTTCGCCATACCCTGACTTTCTTTATAAAATGACAGTGGATAATCTTCCACAAAAATAATACCATATCCTTTTTGATTTGTTCCTTCAATGGCTTCGCCATGTAAATATTTAGAAATAGCTAAATCATTTTCATGAAAACGATAAAACTGTTTGACTTCATTTTGTTTGAGGGTCAATGCTAAAGCAAGGCTAGGTTCAAATCTATTTTTTTTGCATTCACCTAAATAAAGTCCATTTCTTAAGACGCGCATACCTTTCAGTTCTGGAAATTGTGGCATGAGTGCATAAATATGATTATGATTATCATAAAGATAATCTGGGGCTGGAATGTTTAAATAGGTATGATAGAAATCATTCACTAATTTCTGATTGGATTTAGCTATTTGAGCTTTCATTGGCTTGTATTTTTGAAAAGAAGGCTGACCATTTTTTTGAATGCAGGCAATAAATTGCCCTTCGCCTTGATAACGATGAGGATAAAGACGTATCACTCCATCAAGCTGAATGCCATTTGCCATACCATGACTTCTTTTTAAAGGAATTAATCTGCAATCATAATGATTCAGTATATAACGAACTTGATCTTCATTTTCTTGTGTATTGTAAGTGCATGTTGAATACATAAGGATTCCACCTGGTTTTAATAATTTCATTGCACAATCAATGAGTTGTCTTTGAATATGAGCACATTCCTGGATTTTTTGTAAAGACCAGCTTTGAATAGCTTGTTCATCTTTTCTAAACATTCCTTCACCACTACATGGTGCATCTAGAATGATTTTATCAAAGAATTCAGGAAGAATATTTATCAACTGTATGGGGTCACTATTGGTTACAATCGTATTTTTTAAGCCAAATCTTTCTATGTTTTCAGAAAGAATCTTAGCACGCAATGTATTGATATCATTAGTTATCATCAAGCCTTGAGGACCTAAACGACTAGCAGCTGCACAACTTTTTCCTCCTGGAGCACCACACATATCCAAAATATAATCATCCTCTTTAATATCTAAAAAATGATTGACAAGCATGGCGCTTGGTTCCTGAATATAATAGAGTCCACAAGAAAAAAACGGAGATTTCCCTAAAGGATAGTTCTGATAATCAAAATAATAACCATCTTTAATAATAGGATGAGGCTGTATATAATCTTTATTCAAATATTGAAGAGCATCCTTTTTTAAAGGATTCATGTAAAAAGCTTTGATAGGTGGCTTTTTTAAAGCATTCATAAAATCGTTATATTCATCTTTTAATAATTTTTTCATTTCGTCTTTAAATAATTGATTCATTTTTTTCACCTCCTTCATTATACAAATGAAAAAACAGTGTGTAAATAATAAAAAATATGATAGAATAAAAAAAGGTGATGTTATGAAAAGATGTCAATGGGCTTATAACGAGCGATTAATAGAATACCATGACCATGTTTGGGGGATTCCTGAACATGATGAAACGCAATTATATAAGATGTTGATCTTAGAAGGATTACAGGCAGGTTTGAGCTGGGATATCATTTTAAAGAAAGAAAAAGCTTATGAACAGGCCCTTGATCATTTTGATTACCATCTCATTGCTTTATATGATTCAAAAAAATTTGATGAGCTCATGAATACAGATGGACTGATTAAAAACCGTTTGAAAATGAAAGCTATTATTACCAATGCTCAAGCATTTTTAAATATTCAAAAACAATTTGGAAGTTTTGATTCTTTTATTTGGTCATATGTTGTTTTTCAACCAATTCAGCACCATTATCATTCATCAAGTGATATTCCTTCTTATGATGAGTTATCAACAAGAATATCTAAGGATTTAAAGAAGCATGGTTTTCGATTTGTTGGTCCAACAATTATCTATAGTTATCTGCAAGCTATAGGAATTTACAACGATCATGAAATTAATTGCGATTTTTATTGATTTTTATAGAGAACTATAATATAATAAATAAGCAATTTGATTTGCCTGAGTGGCGAAACTGGTATACGCACAGCACTCAAAATGCTGCGACCTATGTCATGTCGGTTCGAGTCCGACCTCAGGCACCAATTTAGTTTAACATGGACTTATTTTAAAAATATTTTTCAAAACATGAATATACCGAACAAATATAGAATTTTGTTCGGTATATTTTTTTGTGTCGATCATGGCATGAATTCAGTTGGAGATAATTCAACCACAGGTATTTATCGTCAAGTGTAGTGAACCACAATCTATTGACAGTGATGTCATGGGTGAAGGAAGTGGTGTAGCGATTCTTTCGAACGTACGAACAGAAATCTTGAAGGTCAAAAAAGGAAGCGTTGAATATGCGAATGAGGAACTACGTGCAGAAATAGCATCCGCTTATATAACATCGTATAATGTTAATAGACACAAGGCATATATTTAGGATTGGATACAGGTTGTTGAAGGAAATCCACAAATATTATTCAAAGCGATAATGGATGCAGAAAAAATAAGTGAATTTGTTCTAGATAGGTCTGGATTTGACAGGATTCTAGTAAATATTCCATCAGTTGATTTGATGAACGATGATGTACAGGAAGAACAATTAGATGAATATTGACTAGATTAGGACGGCAATTTGCTGTCATTAATTTACTGGAAAATATTTCTTCATATATGGTATACTTATAATATAAGGTGGTGATCTAAGTTGAAATATAAAATTTGTATTCAAAATCCATTTCCATTCTGCGAGAAAGTATATCCAACACAACAAAGGAAAGTAAAAGAAATGCTTGATTATCTAAAACAGGATGATAATATAAAGTCTATAACATTATTTGGTTCAAGCATTACTTCAAACTGTCATAATGATTCTGACATTGACCTATATGTAGAATTGAAGAAGGATAAAAAGGTAATCAATAGGTATTTTGATTTTGTATTTGACTTATGGACTAATTTCACTGCTGATGAACGTCTTAAGAAAGAAATACAAAAGAAAGGAGTGGTTATATATGAACAATGAAACTCTTTTTGATAAGGCAAAACAGAATTTGAAGGTTGCAGAAAGTATTTACTCAACCATTGCCATAAATGATGAAGCTTATCTTAATTATGTTGGGTATCATATCCAGCAGGCACTGGAACTATCCATCAAGTATATGCTTGAAATGAATGGAGTCAACTACCCAAAAACCCACGATATTGACCAGTTGATAAGATTGGCAAATATCAATAATGTTGATCTGTATCTTAATGAGTATATTGATGATCATAGTGAGATGTTTTCATTGTGGGAAGCTCGAACACGTTATATTCTGAATTATAGACTTGAAAAAAGAAAAATAGAGCGTTCATTAACGGAAACAAAATCATATTTGGATATTATAGATAGGATGATAAATCATCATATGGAAAATGATATAGAAAATAACGAAGGATTGGAAATGTGATACACAATCGTATTGATATAATATATTGACGGCAATTTGCCGTCTTTTCTTTTTTTGCTTAATATTAGTATGAACTTTATGAAAAGGGTGAATAAAGTGAAAAATGAACATGCATTGCTTCGATACTAATGATCCTAAATATAGCAGCAAATGGGCGGCCATGCAAAAGGAAATTATAATGAACAGGAACGCGAAATTTTAAGAAAAGCCCATAGAGATATGATTACTCTTTATACATATGATTCAAATACAAAAGAGTTCTTGGATTTATCTGAACAAGAGGATTATAGATTAGAATAATGGCAATTTGCCGTGATACTATTAAGAGGAAATATATGAAGACACAATTTGAAGATTTTCAGAAAATGAATTTAAAGAAGACATGTAAAGCGATAGAAGAAATGACATATACGTATGTAATTCTGAAACACATCGGCCAACACATGTACCTTCAAAGCATTATGAAAAAATATTAGGACAGAGTATTGAACTATTTCTGGATGAAACAATTAAAATAGCGATGTTGAATAATGTCTATAATCAATTGGCTTTTCTTGAAAAGGAATACGGAAAAGATTTGAAAAAAAGCACTGCTATGCTTCGATATGGGATTAAGCTTGAGGTGATGTCTTTTGTTCAAAGCATTGCATTAGATGAAACATATCTCTATATGGAAGAATGCCAGGAAAAAGAAAAACTTTCATCTATTAAATTCCAAATTTTTTGAAAAGTTCAAAGTGGTAGAAAATGACAAGGAACTTTATGTTCAAATCCTAAGAACATATGAGGATAAAATGGTAGATGAAAATGAAGAAGAAATAGATTGACTTGAACTTAATTAAAAACAGCAATTTACCGTTGAGTCAGCTTTACATAATCATATTAGGAGGTACGCAATGAAGTAGATTTTAAATATTAAGTTATTCTTTGTTGATGGGTCTGATAAGAAAGAAACTCTTCTTATTACAGGTCATCAAAAAAAAGGAGAAATTTGTACCAAATTGAAAATAATCATAAAACCATTGGAATTTAAAAATTAGGAAAGGAAAATATAGATTATGAAAGGGAAACTATTAACAATTGAAATAGAAAATATGATTTTCTTTTTTTTTATTTAACAAACGTTCACAATAATTTCATATTTTTTTCCACATTAATTTCATATTTTCATGATAATTTGCTATCTATGGAGGGAAAAGAAAATATAAAAATAAGAAAAAATTATTAACATTTGCATTTACATTATTAATTGGTACGTTATATATGTCATAGGTTTCTGTTAATGCAGAAGAAACAAATATTATTAATGAGTATGTTGATTTAAAATCAGAAAATGATATGTTAAAATCTAAAATAATTATAACTAGATCAGCAACTTCTTCAGAACAGTTACAAGATAGCAATAAAAGAATCGAAAATTTTAAAAAGAATATATATGAATTAAAAAAATTATCAGTAGATGAATTACATAGATTTAATTATACAGATTCACAAATTGAAGCCATTAAAACATATGATGATTTAGAAGCTAAAAGTGTAAAAGCTGTCACTACTGTTAAATTTAATGTTAAGAAGAACCAATTGAGCTATGACTCTAAATCAGGTTTATCTACAGTTAAAGCGACAGTGAATTTTACATGGAACGGTTCACCACAAGAATGGGGCAGAGATTGTTTTGCTATGACTTATGAAGCTGATAACAATCATAATTTTAAAAAAGTAACAACAGTTAGTTCTTCTTTGAAATATAAAGAATGGAAATCTGCAACAAACGTAAAAACATGGACCAAATCAGCAACTAAGAAAGGTGATCAAGGAGTTATGGATCATATGGCTGGGATTTTCCTTTAAAGGTAAAAGGCGATAAATATTATGCGTATTTATATAGTGGTAGTTTTACAAGCATGGGTATTGTTAGTGGAAAATTAAAATATTTTAATACTCGATATATGTACGGTCACAAGTCTTTTGCTGTGGCAGCAAGTTTTGGAATTTCAATTTCAAAAGGTGCTTCAGCTGGCATCACTTTTAGCGCAGAAACGCTATATACAAGTTATCCTAGTAAAAAGGGAGGCATTGTTATTTTTTTTCTTAAAAGGAGGTTATGAGCAAAAAAATGAAGAAATTGTTATGGATTGTATGTGTGTTCTTTTTAAGTGTTATATTGTTTGCGATTATCCATTTATTATTCGTTAATTTTATATTGATCATTCTTGGAGATACAGTTATTGAGTTTAATCTTTTATTGTTATTGACAGGTATATATCTTTTGGCAGGAATGATTGGAGTTGGAGTGTATATTTTGAAAAAAATAATATATAAAAGAATACTATATTTTAAGGTGGGATTGAAGAATCTACCTTCTTTATTTGGTTAGGGGTAAAGGGTAATAAAAGGTTGTATAATTTAATTCCATTAAAAAGGAATAGTGATTATCGTTCATTGAAACAGCTTTTGTAATTTTGTTCGCATTATCTAGAAAGAAAATCTTTGATCATGATATTTAGCGGTTCGAGTTATCACATAGTAGTGACACCATTTTAAAAGATACAAGCTTTATAAGTTTGTCATTCATAAAAGATAGTGATTATATATTTACTATTTTTTTGTCTCAAAAAATGATTTTGATTTCGAAAAGATATGAGTAATAAATATGGAAAGTGTATGAACATAAAATGATAACAAAAAAATATTTCATGTTGTTTTCATGAAATTTCGACATTATTAGAGAGATAATGATGATTATTGACAGAATAAAATATAAAAAAGAACAAAAAAATCGAAAAATAATGATTTAAAATAACAATTTTCTATGATTTTTATGTAGATATTGTAAAATGAGGATAGGAGGTGTAGAAAAATGTTGATAGAACATGTTTTAGAATGTGTTGATGGTATATATGAAGATATGATGTCAGAACATTCTATGGAATTAGAAGCAACAATACATAAGTTAGAGAAAGTTGCACATAACGATACAGAGGATTTTATAAAAAAAGGTATTATGTTATCATTAACAATGTGTTTGAATCAGGTAGATTTTCATGATGAATTATTTGAAGGACTGTTGAATGATAATTTAGAACATATGATTCAATATATTCCAGATATGAAAAAGAGTATGACTGTACATATATCAGTGAGAGGATTAGAAGAATACATTTACCGTCGTATGAATGTGCCTTGTGGAATGACTTTGGCTGATTTGGCTTATTATATTTTGGCTGCTTTTCGAGCTGAAGGACATCATTTATTTACTTTTGTCACGAACCAGGGTAAATTTGGTTGTGATAGATGTGAAGAAGAAATGATCGATGGCTATGCGGCAGATATGACTTTGACAAATCTTGATTTACAAAAAGGAAGTCAATTAACTTTATGGTATGATTTTGGTGATGATTATTATTTTGATATAGAGATTTTAGATATTGAATCACATCAAGATATACAAAGCAAAGAGGATGTCTATATTACTTCAGGTGAAGGTTATGGAATCTGGGAAGATGAGCATCAAATGCTTGATTTATATTATCATGATCACGAGGCTTTTATTGAAGCAATCGATGATATCGGTTTAGACGAAGATGATTTTATCTTTGATGAATTTGATAAGGATACTGTCAATGAGCTTTTATTTGAGGAGTATGACTTTCTACAAAATGTTTATGAGAATTTTGATGAATCATATTGAAAGAATGACTATTTTATAAAATAAATAGAAAAACATTTGACAATATCAAAGAAATTGCTATAATGTACTAGTGCAATAAATGATAGCAGCACATAGAGTGTTAGCCCATGCGTTTGTGACATAGGGATGTAAAGTATCTTGCTGCAAAGAGAAATACTTAGTGCAAACACAACCTAACTGATCTATGATGTTATTGTTTTATGCCAAATAAAACAATAGGAGGAAAGAAAATGTCACGTTATACTGGACCACAATGGAAAAAATCTAGACGTTTAGGTTTTTCTACATTAGAAACTGGTAGAGAATTATCAAGAAGACCATATGCACCTGGTCAACATGGTCAAAAAAGAAAAAAATTAACTGAATATGGATTACAATTAGCTGAAAAACAAAAAGTAAGACATATGTATGGAGTGAATGAAAAACAATTCCATAACACATTCAAAAGAGCTGGAAAAATGGAAGGAGTTACTGGTTACAATTTCTTCTGTTTACTAGAATCAAGATTAGATAATGTTGTTTATAGATTAGGTTTTGCAACAACAAGAAGACAAGCAAGACAATTAGTTAACCATGGACATATCTTATTAAATGGTGTGAAAACTGATATTGCTTCTTGTCAAGTTAAAGTTGGAGATGTTGTTTCTGTTAAAGAACGTTCTCGTTCATTAGAAATTATTAAAAATGCTTTAGCATCTCAAACTCATGTACCAGGATTTGTTGAAGTTGATGCTGATAAAATGGAAGGAAAATTAATCAGATTACCTGAAAGATCAGAATTAAATCAAGAAATCAATGAATCACTTATCGTAGAATACTATAACCGTAAAGGATAAAATACGGTATCAATTAAGGTATTTGATAGCTGGATTACAGTTATTGAATACCTTTTATTGTTTTTTGCATAAGGTTTCAAGTGTGGGAATTTGGAAAAAGATGATGAAATACCTTTCTATTTATGATAAAATAGAGGATAAGGAAAGAAAGGACTTTTTTGATATGAATGAAATAATGGGGTTTATTGAACAGATTGGTATACAAAATCTCATCTTTATCGTTATTGGTATTGTTGTCGTCATTGTACTACTTTTATTTTTAAGAGGGATGAGATTAAGAAAATATAGAAAATTAATTGTTGATGTTGAAAATCGTATGAATGGTGTGAAATCATTACCACTTCAATATCGTTTAGGGAGAGTTCACAGTATATCTAAAAATATGCCTGAAGTTGCAGAAAAATATGAAGAATATGCACAGGAATTTGAACGTATTTCTGATTATCAGAAAAATGAATTAGCTGTTTTGGTTAATGAAGTGGATGAACAGCTGTTTTATGGGAAATTAAGAAAGATTTCTTCAAAAATGAAAATGCTTGAAGATATGTTAGAAATATATGAAAAAGATTCTCAGGCATTATTAGAAAAAATTGAAGAGATTACAGAAATAGAAAATGTTCAAAGAATTGAAATTATTCGTGTGAAAGAAAAATATCGTCAATTAATTGATCGTTATGAAACAGTACGTTTTAAAATTGAAGATTTTGTGAAGGGAATAGTTAATATTTTTGATAATCTTGATGATGCATTTGTTAAACTTGAAGGTATGATGAATAATCAGCAGTTTGAAGATGCCAAAAAATTGACTCAGGATATTGAAAAGAAAGTAGATTGGCTGAATGGACGATTAGAGGAATTACCTGATTATATTGCCATTGTGAGACAATATATCCCTAAAAAGTGTCAACTTTTAGACACTTTGATTCAGGAAATGTCAAATGGGGACTTCTCTTTAGAACAGTTGAATGTCTCTTCACGATATCAAAATATCAAAGATGTTTTACAGGAAACAACGCAGCATATTCAACATCTTCAGTTAGAAAATGTTGCGGATACTTTAAAAACATTGGTTGATGATATTGATGCTTTGATTAAGGATTTAGAAGTAGAAAAACAATCATATACAGATTTTAAAACAAAATGGGATGATGCCTATACAACAATTACACAAATCTATGATCAATATAAGCAGGCTTTAATTGATCAAAATCGTATTGAAAATCTTTATTTGATTAATGAGGATTATGTAGATATTGAAGAGAAGTATAAAGATTTTGATCAGATATTAAGAGAATCATATGATTTAGAAGAAGAAATGAAGGCTGGAAACTTCTCATATTTACAAATGATTGATAAAGCGGAAAATCTTAAAAAAGCAGCTCTTATGCATCAGGATGATTTAAATTCATTTTTTGCTTTCCGTGATCATTTGTATTTACAGGAACAACGTGCTATTGATGAACTTGAGAATATTAATATTGTCTTATTAGAAATTAAATCAGAAATCAAGAATAAGCATTTGCCTATGATTAATGAATCTTATAAAGATTATATTCAGGATTCATATGATAAAGCTGCTCAAATTCAGTCTTATCGTATGCATAGACCTGTAGAGTTGACAGAATTATCTAAACGCGTGGATGGCGCAAGAGATGTCATATATAAGTTATATGATAATGTCCATAATTTGATTGTCACTGCTGAAATGGTTGAAGAAGCTATTGTCTTTGGTAATCGTTATCGTTCTAGTTTTTTAGAAGTGAATACAGAATTAACGAAGGCAGAAGTTTTATTTAGAAATGGTGAATATACAAAAGCTTTATCAACAGCTGTTGATATTATTGAAAAAATTCAACCAGGTTCATATGAAAATTTAATTCAAAAAACGAGTGGAAAGTCCTAATTTTGGACTTTTTTAGTGGCTTTTTCTTAATAAAAATGTTATATATACATATAATGAATTGTGGAGGAAAGATATGATTTATTTAGATTATGTATCAACAACACCATTAAATCAGGAAGTTAATCGTATGTATCAATCTCTTTTAAATGATTATTTTGCGAACGCGGATTCATTATATTCTTTAGGGCTAAAAACAAGTGCTTTGATGGAAAAATCAAGAGAATTAACAGCTCAATTATTACATGTTTTACCAGAAGAGATTATTTTTACAAGTGGTGCCAGTGAATCTAATAGCACAGCGATTAAAGGGTGTGCTTTTCAATATCAAAACAGAGGGAAACATATTATTACAACAGCTGTTGAACATTCAAGTGTTTATCAATCATGTGTACAATTAAGAGATGTTTTTGGTTTTGACGTAGATTTTATTTCAGTGGATGAAAATGGTCAGCTTGATCTTCAACAATTAGAAAAAACAATTAGACCAGATACCATTTTCATAACACTTATGTATGTTAATAATGAAGTGGGAATGGTTTTTCCTATTGAAGAAGTTTATCAGATCATTCAAAGAACAAATCCAAAAGTGAAATTACATGTGGATATGGTTCAGGCACTAGGGAAGATTCCTGTTGACTTATCACATGTTGATTTAGCAAGTTTTTCAGCACATAAGATTTATGGATTAAAGGGAAGTGGTGTGTTATATAAAAAATCATCAACTTCAATCATACCACTCATCAATGGTGGACAACAGGAACATCAGTTACGTGGTGGAACATCAAACACAGCAACGCATACAATGTTTGCCAAAACACTTCGATTAGCATTAGAAAATCTAGATCAGAAATATCGCTATGTCACTTCATTAAATCAATATGTGAGAGAACAGTTGTCTCAGATGACAGATGTTGTGATCAATACACCAGCACAACACGTTTCTCCTTATATCTTGAATTTTTCATGTGTAGGATATAAACCAGAAGTTCTTTTGCATGCTTTAGAAATGAATGAATGCTATGTCTCTACAAAAAGCACTTGTTCATCGCATAAAAATGATATTTCTAGAACATTGCAGGCTATGGGGATTGATGAAAACATTGCCAAAAGTGCTATCCGTATTAGCTTTTCTCATCATACGACAAAAGATGAAATTGATGAATTTTTATTTTATTTAAAACAGGTTTTACAAACAATTAAGAAACAGAGGTAATTATCAATGGAATGTAATCATATTTTAGTCAGATTCGGAGAATTGACAACCAAAGGAAAAAACAGAAAATTATTTATTAGAAAATTAACACAAAATACAAAAGAAATATTAAAAGAATTTTCTCATTTAAGATACGAAATGTCTTTTGATCGTTTATATATTTTATTAAATGGAGAAAATCCAGAGGCTGTTTGTCAAAAATTACAGACAGTCTTTGGGATTCATTCTTTTTCACTCTGTTATAAAGTGGAAAGTGATTTAGAAAAAATCAAAGAAGTCTGTCTCCATGTTGTCGAAACAAATGAAGGACACACTTTTAAGATTCAGACAAAACGTAATGATAAAGATTTTCCTCTTCATTCACATGATATTAATACGGCCATTGCTGGATATATTTTTCATCATACATCAAAAGAATTAAAGGTTGATGTTCATCATCCTGAAATCTTAGTACAGGTAGAATTAAGAAAAGAATGTACTTATGTGATGGATAATACAATCAAAGGTGCTGGTGGATATCCTGTTGGCATTGGGGGAAAAGCCTTGTTGATGTTATCTGGAGGGATTGATTCTCCAGTTGCCGGATATTTAACATTAAAACGAGGTGTAGATATTGAATGTATTCACTATGCTTCACCTCCTTATACAAATGAATTGGCTAGAGAAAAAGTATTAGATTTGGTTGATGTCTTAAGACATTATACGCATGGAAAAATTACAGTACATATTATCCCTTTTACTGATTTGCAGTTAGCCGTATATGATCATTGTGATGAAAGCTATGCAATGACAATTATGCGAAGAATGATGTATAGAATTGCAGAAGGAATTGCGCAAAAGAATCACTGTTTGGCTTTAGTGAATGGAGAAAGTATTGGTCAGGTGGCTTCACAAACATTAGAAAGTATGTCAGTAATCAATGAAGTTATTCGTATGCCTGTCATTAGACCAGTAGCTTGTATGGATAAACTGGAAATTATTGATATTGCTCAAAAAATTGGAACTTATGATATTTCTATTCGTCCTCATGAAGATTGCTGTACGATTTTTACACCAAAACAGCCAGCTACAAAACCAAAAAGTTATAAAGCAGAAGCTTTAGAAGAAACATGGGATTATTCAAAAATGGTTAATGATTGTGTTGAACAATGTGAAACAATAGTGATTGATGACCATTATAAAGAAGTAGATGATTTATTTTAATGAAAAATAATAAAAAAATGAAAATAAATGAATAATTTTGTCACCCTGACACAAACTAATTGTGTCAGGAGGTGAAAGCAATGAACTCAAAAAATTCAAGCAAGAATAGATTAGTTGTTCCTGGTGCTCAAAATGCAATTGATCAGATGAAATACGAAATCGCTAATGAATTTGGTGTCAATCTTGGACCTGATGCAACATCTCGTGCAAACGGATCTGTTGGTGGTGAAATCACTAAGAGATTAGTTGAAATGGGACAAAACCAAATGGCAGGTAGACAATCTCAAAATCGTTAAGCTATAATAAAAAATCCTAGTCATAATGAAATTTATGAGTAGGGTTTTTTTGTCGTTGAAGAAAATGTGTATTCGCTTTCATATTTTTGTTGTGTTTATGACTTAATTTATGTAAAATAAATATATGTTATGTATTGTAGGAGGAATGAAAAATATGACAAAAATTATGGCGGTAAACGCAGGAAGTTCATCATTAAAATTTCAATTATTCGAAATGCCTGATGAAACAGTCATTACATCTGGGATTGTAGAAAGAATTGGAATGGATGATGGTATTTTTACGATTAAATATAATGGAGAAAAGAAAACAACAACATGTCCAATTCCTGATCATCAGGTTGCGGTAGAAATGTTATTAAAAGCATTAGTTGATGAAGGAGTTGTTAAAGAATTAAAAGAAATTGATGCTGTTGGACATCGTATTGTTCATGGTGGTGAATATTTCAGTGATAGCGCCATTGTTGATGATGATGTTGTGGCTAAGGTGGAAGAACTTTGCGAATTAGCACCTTTACATAATCCAGCACACTTAATTGGTTATCGTGCTTTTCAAGCTGTTTTACCTGATGTCAAACATGTATTCACATTTGATACAGCTTTCCATCAGACTTTAGATAAAGAAAGATATTTATATCCACTTCCATTAGAATATTATACTGATTTCAAAGTAAGACGTTATGGTGCTCATGGAACAAGTCATAAATATGTTTCTGAACAGGTTAATGAAATGTTAGGGAATCCTAAAGAATCACGTATTATCGTATGTCATTTGGGAAATGGTGCCAGTGTTTCAGCTGTTTTAAATGGTAAATGTATTGATACATCTATGGGATTTACACCTCTTGCTGGAGTCATGATGGGAACAAGATGTGGCGACGTTGATCCATCAATTATGCCTTATTTATGTAAAAAACTGAATAAAACCCCTGATGAAGTTTTGGAAATTTATAATAAAAAATCAGGTATGCTTGGTATTTCAGGTATTTCTTCTGATTCACGTGATATTGAAAATGCTTTGTTTAAAGAAGGCGATGATAGAGCTTTATTAACAAGTTTATTATATGCAAGAATTGTTTCTAAATACATTGGTGCTTATTATGCAGAATTAGGTGGATGTGATGCCATTGCGTTTACAGCTGGAGTTGGTGAAAATGCAGCTTATTTAAGACGTCTGATTATTGATGATGTTTCAAGAGCATTTGGTGTTTTCTTGGATGAAAAATTAAATGCTGTGAGAAGTGATGAAAACAGAGTCATTTCACACCAATTTTCACAAATTAAAGTCATGGTTATTCCTACAAATGAAGAAGTCATGATTGCCAGAGATACT